>JAGQHR010000186.1 GCA_020431745.1 Candidatus Eiseniibacteriota bacterium | reverse complement strand
CCGGACATCCAATGGACTGGCAGCCGATGCGGTGCCGGTGATCAGCGGTTGACGGACTTGAGGGAGTTCTCCGGATAGCGCGCGCCGTGGACCGGCGGCATGGCCTCTGCGATGCGGTCGACCTCCTCGGCCGCCAGCTGCACGTCCATCGCGCGGCCGTTCTCCTCCAGGCGCTCGACCTTCTTCGTGCCCGGAATCGCGGTCACATCGTTGCCACGGGCGAGCACCCAGGCCAGCGCGAGCTGGGCCGGAGTGCAACCCTTCTGCTTCGCGAAGCCCTGGACGACTTCGACCAGAGCCAGGTTCTTGTCGAAGTTCTCGTCCGCGAAGCGCGGACCGACCTTGCGGAAGTCTCCGGCTGGGAACTGATCCGCGGAGGTGAACCGGCCGGTCAGGAATCCGCGTCCCAACGGGCTGTAGGCGACGAGCGTGATCCCCAGCTCGCGGATCGTCGGAAGGATCTCGGCCTCGATGTCGCGCGTCCACAGGGAGTACTCGGTCTGGAGCGCCGCGATCTGGTGGATCGCAGCCGCCTTGCGGATGGTGGGCGCCGCCGCTTCCGACAATCCGAGGTAGCGGACCTTGCCCTGCTTCACCAGCTCGGCCATCGCGCCCACGGTATCCTCGATCGGCACCTCGGGGTCGACGCGGTGCTGGTAGTACAGGTCGATCTGATCGACGCCGAGCCGGGATAGCGATGCGTCACAGGCTTGCCGCACATAGTCAGGCTTGCCGCTCACGCCGAGGAACTGACCCTCCGGACCGCGGACGTTGCCGAACTTCGTGGCGAGGAAGACCTCGCTGCGGCGTTCCTTCAAGACTTTGGACAGGAGCTGCTCGTTGCGACCGACGCCGTACATGTCGGCGGTGTCCCAGTGGTTCATCCTGAGATCGATCGAGCGGTGCAGCGTGGCGATCGACTGATCCTCGTCCGCGGGTCCGTAGAACTCGGACATCCCCATGCAACCCAAACCGAGGGCCGGGATCTCGACGCCGGTCTTTCCTAGCTTCCGCAATTCCATCTGTTCCTCCAGTTTTCGTTCGGGCTCGGACCGCGTCATGCTCGGGCCCAGCTGTTCTTCGGAGCGTCCGCCGGCGTTCCCTGGTCGGCGGCGCTCCGTCACCTGGTCCAGACCGTAACCCACATCGGTCCCCGGGGCGGTAGCTCGTTGCTCCGAAAGTCTTGCCTGATCCTCCACGGAGCTTGGTGTCCCGGCCGGGATCTGCGAACCTCAGGCATGCCTATGTCACAACGGAATCTGAATCTAGCCGAGGCTCGGACGGAGCAGCGGGATCGCCTGGCTAGCCTGATCGCCCAACTTACCCCCGTGCCCGGCGTCAATCGCACGGCATGGCCGGGCCTCGTCTGCTACCGGTCCGATCGTCCGACCGTGTTGGACAAGATCCTCTATTCGCCAGCGTTGTGCATCGTCGCGCAAGGGGCGAAGCAGGCGCGTTTGGGAGACCGCATCCTCCGATACGACCCGATGCGCTACCTGGCGATCGGGGCGCCCCTGCCGGCGCAGTCCCAGATCGTCGAAGCCACGAAGGCGCGGCCGTTCCTTTCCCTGACGATGGAGGTTTCGTCGGCCGCACTCAGCGAGCTGCTCGTCGAACTGGGGGAGGCCCCGCCCGACTCCGTTTGGAACGGGTCCCCTCCCCTCGGTGCCTCGCGGTTGGATGGCCGTTTACTCGACGCGCTCATCCGCCTGGTCGAAGCGACCACAGATCCGACGGAGATTCGCATCCTGGGTCCGGCGTTACAGCGCGAGGTTCTCTACTACGCGTTGTGCGGTGAGCAGGGGCACATCCTGCGGCTCGCGAGCCTGCGCGAAGGATTCTCGCCCGGAGTCTCCCGCACGCTTCATCACATCCACATGCATCTGGACGAACGGATGACGGTGGCGGAGCTCGCCAAGATCGCGGGCATGAGCAGCTCGTCCCTGCACGAGGCCTTCAAAGCGATGACCACGCTCACGCCGATCCAGTACATCAAGCAGCTCCGGCTCAATCAGGCTCGCCAGGTGATGCTGGAGGAAGGTGCGAGCGCGGCCGAGGCGGCGTTCAAGGTGGGCTACGAGAGTCCGTCGCAGTTCAGCCGGGACTTCCGCCGGCACTTCGGGCTGCCGCCACGCCAGTATCTGGAATCTCGGTCGTGACAGAACACGTCCCGATGTATCCTTGAATGAATGAAGGAGGAACACTAGATGGTGCTGTTGTATCTCAACTCGGATCAGATGGGACATGGTGAGGAAGCGCTCGGACAGAAGCTGCTCCTGACGTTCCTGGACCAGCTCGCCGCCTCCGACGTCCAGGTCGACCTCGTCGGCTGCGTCAACTACGGCGTCCGTCTCACGTCCAAGGACAGCCCCGCGCTGCCGGCGCTCCGCAAGCTGGAAGAGCGGGGCGCGCGCATCGCGAGCTGCGGCACGTGCCTGGACCACTACGGAATCCGGGACGCTCTCGCGATCGGCGAGGTAGGCAACATGTCCCAGACCGTTCAGGTCATGGCCATGGCGGACCGCGTCATCCGTCCGTGCTGAACCGGCCGGCGTCGAGGATCGGCTACGCCCCACCTGCCGGCCGGCGGCATCCGATCCCGCGGATCTCGGTCTTGCGGAACCGCCCCTAGTCGCTCTCGCTCGACCCTCTGGGCAACTCCTCGGGTCAGGTCTACACTCCGCTCGCTCGCGGGGCGCGCCGGCGTCCCCGCACCTGAGTCGATCTTCTCGGAGGTTCGTGTGCAGACTCTTTGTGAGAACCCGTCGCCCACAAGACTCGCGTCCCTGTTCGTCACTGCCGCCGCTCTGTTCCTCGCCGCCTCGTCTGCCTTCGCGGCGCCGCCCGGCAGCTATTTCGACAACACCGGCCGAGACGACGTGATCTCAGGTGGCGTGCGGATGATCCCGATCGAGACCGCGGCCGGCACCTTCCACATTTGGACCAAGAGGATCGGCAACAACCCCCGCATCAAGGTCCTCCTGGTCCATGGCGGACCGGGCGCGACCCACGAGTACCTGGAGAACTTCGACAGCTTCTTCCCGGGTGACGGCTTCGAGTACTACTACTATGACCAGCTCGATTCCGCCTACAGCGACCAGCCGAACGACACGACTCTTTGGGAGATCCCGAGGTTCGTCGAGGAAGTGGAACAGGTCCGGCAGGGGCTGGGTCTGACCTCCGACGACTTCTACCTCTACGGACAATCCTGGGGTGGCCTCGTCGCGATGGAGTACGCGCTCAAGTACCAGCAGAACCTCAAGGGGCTCATCATCTCGAACATGATGTCGAGCGCACCTGCCTACGGCGCCTACGCGCACGACGTCCTGATGAAGGAGATGGATCCCGCCGTCCTCGCGGAAGTCCAGCAGATGGAGGCGGAGGGCAAGTACGACGACCCACGCTACATGGAGCTGCTCGTCTCGAGCTTCTACACGCAGCACATTCTTCGGATGCCCCCCGACCAGTGGCCGGATCCCGTCAATCGCGCGTTCGCGCATTTGAACGGTGCGCTCTACGTGACGATGCAGGGTCCGAGCGAGATGGGTGTCGCCGGGTAGATGGCGAACTGGGACCGCAGCAAGGACCTCGGCAAGATCACGGTGCCGACGCTGGTGATCGGCGCCCGCTACGACACGATGGATCCCGCGCACATGGAGTGGATGTCGAAGCAGGTCAAGCACGGCCGGTATCTGTACTGCCCGAACGGCTCGCACTTCGCCTTCATCGACGACCACGATGTCTACTTCCGCGGACTCGCCCAGTTCATTCGCGACGTCGACGAGGGCAAGTTCTAGCGCGCTCCGGCGGGATGGGGAGATGGTCCCGGGCTAGTTCGGGGACGGCGCTCGCTCCCCGCCGCCCGACTCGCCTTCCTCGAAGACGCACGAACCCGGAGGATCGGCGTGGGAAGGGGCGACCGGGATCGGCTCTCTCCGGAAAGAAACTCGACATGAGCGTCTCCAGTCCCGGCGAGGACCGGCTGGATTGTGCCACGAAGGTCGGGGTCAACGCTCTTCGAAAGATACGGATGGCCCGGCCATGCGTTCGGCCAGGAGCACCAAACCGCGCGTAACCAGCATGCGGACGGCATCCGGCTTGGTGTTGCCGAGCAGCGTCGCGATCTCCGGGAAGGAGAATCCGAACTCGATCCGCAGGACGACGGCCTGCTGCTGGCGTTCCGGCAACGTCGCCAGCGCCTTCTCATACGCCTCCACGGCGTCCGGGCCGATCGTCCGATCCAGGAGGGCCGGTCGGTCCTCCGGAAGATTCTCGTCCAGCGTTTCTTCCGGCCTTACGGCAGTTCGCCGAATCTCGTCGCGGATCGCGTTCAGGAGGATCCGGTGGAGATAACCCAGAAACGCCCCCTGGCCACGGGACTCGAAGTCCGGCGCACGATCGAGGGCGCGCATCAGCGAGACCTGCACGAGATCGTCGGTGTCCGACAACGATCGGGACTTCTCGGGCAGTCGCCCGCTGGCCCAACGCTTCAGGCTGGGCAGGAAACGGGACACCAGCTCTTCCCGCGCGCGCGCATCTCCCCCTCGCACGCGGTGGAGCAACGTCCGGGTCGACGTGAGACGTGTTCGCTTGGGTGAGTCGGTTGGCATGTTTCCCGGAACCATCCACGAATCCGTGTCGATGATATCAGGTCCGGCCACTGTCGGGATTCCGAGACCGATTCGAGTGTTCGGTTTCCCTGTCCGTCCGCGTTTATCGAACAGAGAGCGTCGTCGTCCCGGTGCCACCCGCCCGCGACTGGTCGCTGAGGCTTTCACCGACGGAGGCGCGTTGCCCGACCCAGGATGCCCATCGGGAGACCGCGCCGGCAGGGAGATCCTCCTCCGCATCGCCAACGATGTGGCCGAGGGGCGACCCGTCGACTGGGATCGCATCCTGGAAGATGCGGACCCCGACCTGGAGGCGCATCTGCAGGGCCTCCGGGAGCTGGCCCATCTTGCGGATGCCTTCCGCGAGACGCTGACCAAGGTCCTGGAATCCTCGGATCCCCAGCGAACATCCCACCGTCGTCCGCGCGCGGCTCCCGGCTCGGACAGCCCGCCCCCGTCCACCGGCTGACGGACGAGGGCGCAGGAATTCAGATGCGGACCGCCGCGTCACCTGCCACGCTCGTTGGTGCCATGTCTCGTTTGCCCGACAAGCCCGGGAAACCGGCGAAGAAACGCAAGCTGCCCCAAGACCGGCCCCGCCCGGGGTCGGAGACGGAATCGCTGGAACGAGTCGCGGAGCTCGTGGCCGGGGGCGGCGACGTCGACTGGGCGCGCATTCTCGGAGACTCCGACGGGGGGCTTCGGGCTCCACTCCAGAATCTCCTACGACTCCAACGACTGGCTGAATCCTGTCGTTCCGTGATGACTCCTTTCGTTGCGGATCGATCGGACGGGTCGCGCGATCTCGACCGGCATCCGCCTCGCCCGGATGAGCCAGACCGCGCGACTCACGAGACGGAAGCTCCGGGCGAGATCTTCCGGTGGGGACACCTGCGCGCGCGGAAGAAGGTCGGATCCGGGAGCTTCGGTGACGTCTACCTCGCCTGGGACCCGACCTTGGAGCGCGAAGTGGCTCTCAAGCTCCGGCGGGACACCCGTGGCGTGGCCCGCGGTTGGAACGAGCATGTCGACGAGGCGCGGCGACTGGCCCGGATTCGTCACGCCAACGTCGTCGCAGTCTACGGAGTGGAGGAACACGAGGGGCGACCCGGCTTCTGGACCGAGTTCGTCCGCGGCGAGACCTTGGAGGAACGACTGGAACGCGACGGCGCGCTCCCGCTTGCGGAGCTGGTCGGCATCGCCCGGAATCTCGCCTCCGCCTTGTCCGCCGTCCATGACGCGGGCATCCTCCACGGCGACATCAAAGCCGCCAACATCGTGCTCGAACCCTCCGGCCGCGCGGTCCTGATGGACTTCGGCGCCGGCGCGAGCCGTGCGCCCAAGTCGGAGGCTCGATCCCGCAGACGCGCGGGCACTCCGCTCGTGATGGCGCCCGAGCTGTGGGACGGCCTCTCGGCGAACGTCGCGACCGACCTGTTCGCGTTCGCCGTCCTCCTCTATCGGATGGCGTCCGGTCGGTATCCGTTCGAAGCGAAGAGTCACGCCGGGCTCGAGCGGAGCATCCGCTCCGGTGAGCACGTGCCGATCCGAGAGCTCCGACCAGAGCTTCCGCAGGAGCTCGCGCGGCTCATCACGAAGAACCTCTCCGTGGATCCGTCGTCCCGTTCGCAGGGAATGGCCCAGATGGAGGCCGAGCTGCGGATGGCTGCGACGAGCGGACTCGCGTCGTCGTCGACGCCGGTCGGGGAGGCGTTCCCGACGCCGAGCGGCGGACCGACCTTGTCGGGCACTCTCACTACCTTCGTCGGACGCGCCCGCGAGCTCGATACGTTGACCCGGGCTCTCCTTTCGCATCGTTTCGTCACGGTGATGGGGCCGGGTGGAAGCGGTAAGACGCGCCTCGCCGAGGAGCTCGTCCGACGTTCGGCCGGACTCTATCCCGACGGCATCATCGCGATCCCTCTCGCGGCGATCGGAGATCCGGCCGGA
>JAGQHR010000185.1 GCA_020431745.1 Candidatus Eiseniibacteriota bacterium | reverse complement strand
GATCTCTCCGGCGCCCAGTGCATAGCTGCCGGCGCCGGCGGTGATGTTCCACTCTCCGTCGCATTGCGCGGAAACGACGCCCGTGAGCGTGCCGCCGCCGACGTTCTCGATGGTGAACGAGCGCGACTTCACGAAGCCCGCTTCGACGATGCCGAAATCGAGGAAGGACGGTACGACCTGGCACAGGGGGTCATCGTCCGGCGTCGTCGCGGAGGCCTCGTTCGAAAAGCCCGAGCTGCCGAAGGAATCGTATCCCTGGACGCGATAGGTGTAGTCGGTCAGCGGTGCCGTCTGGTCGTCCTGGAAGTCGCGTGCGCTTCCTCCGATGTCGGCCAGCAATCCGAAGGCGCCGTTTCCCGTGCGCCGTTCGATCCGGAATCCGTCGGGATCCGTGCCGAAGGTCCAGGTCAGCGTGACGAGCGTGGTCCCGATGGGGTCCGCGACCAATCCGGTCGGTGCCGACATCGCGGTGCGAGCGAGGGCCTCGTTGGAGTATCCGGAAGCACCGCCCGAGTTGTGCGCCCGCACTCGGTACTTGTACTCCGTCCGTTCGGTCAGCCCGTCATCCCGATAGTCGACGCTTCCTGCAAAAGGTCCGGGCAGGGTCGCGACGATCTCGAAGTCCTGAGACGCGGGATCCCCGCGTTCGACGTCGTAGGACTCCTCGTCCGTCGCCACATCGGTCCAGGTGAGATCGATCGCCTGATCCGACGCCGTCGTCGCGAGCAGATCGGTCGGAGTCGCCGGAGGCAGGGCTCCGGTCGTCGCCTGCACCACGTTGGAAAGGGCCGAGACGTTTCCGGCCTCGTCCTTGGTCCGCAACGCAAGGTAGTAGGTCGTGGCGGGCGCCAATCCCGGTACCGTCGCCTGCTCGAGATCGCCTGCGGGACGCGGATCGGGCAGCCCGGTGGCCGGAGTCGCGTCCTCGACGTTCGCTTCCGTGATCGGGAACGTCGCGAAGCGCACGTCATAGGAGGCAGCCTGTCCGAGATCCCCGTCGTCACCGGGAGCCGTCCACTGGAGGGCGATCAGGTCGCGTCCGACGTCCAGCACCGAAAGATCGGCGACGGCACTCGGGGGAATGACGTCGGCCGGACTCGCCGACACGACGATGGAGAGCGGGGCGGGGTTTCCGGCGTTGTCCAGGGCCCGGACCGCGAACGTGTAGGCACGCCCCTCGACCAAACCGGAAACCTCTACGGATTCGTGCGAGCCCGCCGGGGCGGGGTCGGGCGTGGGAGCGGGCGTCGCCTGATCGAAGTTGTCGGGGTTGATCGTGAACTCGGCATAGCGCAGCTCGTATCGCGCGGCCGTGCCGGTGGAGGCATCGTCACCGGGTGCGGTCCAGGACAACTGCACCGAGTGGTCGCTGACGGGTGTCGCCACCAGGTCCCTGATCTGCGACGGCGCAGTGAGATCGAGCGTGACGACCTCGACCACGTTCGAAAACGCCGATGCGTTTTCCGCCTCGTCCAACGTTCGCAGAGCGAGGTAGTACCGCGTTTCGCGCTCGAATCCCGCGGTCGTGAACGATTCCGGACTTCCCGCGGGAGCGGGGGCCGGAGGTGGCGTCGCCACCGGCGTCGCCTGATCGAAATCGCCCGGATCGAGCGGCGATGTCGAAAAGCGGATGTCATAGGTGGCCGCCTGTCCGGCCTTCCCATTGTCGCCCGCTGCCGTCCACTCCAACGTGATTTCGTTTTCCGAGATCGCGGTCGCGATCAGGGATGTGGTCGCGGCCGGAGGAACCAGATCGAGCGTGTGTGCGGACGTCGTGGTCAGGTTCGATCCGTTTCCCGCCTCGTCCAGGATGCGCAGGGCAAAGTAGTACTCGGTATCCGGCGTCAGCTGCGAGAGCGACACGGACGCCGGGGTTCCCAGCGGACCGGGATCGGGGAGTCCCGAGATCGGAGTGGCCGTTTCGAAGTTGGCCTCGGTGATGGGGGAGAGGGACTGGCGCAGGTCGTAGGCGGTGGCCTGTCCGGTCGATCCGTCGTCTCCCGTCGCGGTCCATTCCAGGTCCAAAGACTCCTCGGTCAGATTCGACACCAGCAGGGAAGGAGCGGGATCCGGAGGCGTGCGATTCACCGTCGACACCACGAGCACGTTGGACAGCTCCGAAGCCAGCGGAACGTCGTCGAAGGTTCGCAGCGCGAAGTAGTATTCCGTTTCCGGAACGAGCCCGGTCACGAAAAGCGATTCCACCGAACCCGCGGGTTGGGGTGACGGGATGCTCGGGACGGGTTCCGCCTCCGTGAAGTTGCTTTCGTCGATCGGCGCGGTGCTGATCCGCACGTCGTAGTGATCCGCCTGGCCCACGTCTTCGTCGTCTCCCGGGGCGGTCCAGCGCAGCTCGAGCGAGACATCTCCGACGTCCACGGCGGCGAGATCGGTCACCGCCGCGGGTGGCGTCGGCCCGGACAGCTGCAGCTGGTACGGCTCGCTGTACGCGCTGGAGTTGAGCGGCAGCTTCGCCCGCACGCGATAGCTCCGCGTCTCGCCGCCACCCGCCGGGTCGCGGTGCGGTGGAATCGGGATTTCCAACTGTAGGTCCGTGAAGTCGAGCTCCCGTGATTCGTCGTTGATCGTCTCCCGAACCTGGTATCCGATCGCGCTCGCCACTGCGGTCCAACGGAGGGAGATCACGTCCGTGACGACTTGCCCGGTCAGGAAGGGCACGCGGTTTTCCAGGGTGATCTCGACGACGGTCGGTTCGTCCGTGTTCACGCGGTAGGCGAGGCCGAATCCGGAGTAGAGCAGCCCCGGTTCGGTGGAGAGCCCACCGGTTTCGCGTGTGCCTGAGGCGCCGATGTCGACGCGATAGTCGCGATCGGGCGGCACCGCGAGCTCCAGTCGAAAGCGGGTGTCGTCCGGCGCGAGCTCCACCGACTCCTCCGCCGCGATCTCGCCGGTCTCCAGATCCGTGGCGCGGGCCTGGATCGTCGTGACCAGCCGTCTCGAGGACGTTTCGGGTCGATCCTCATCACCCGGAGAGATTGCGGTCGGCGTGATCGAGGGAAACGTGACGTGGATGGAGAGGGCCGCGTTCGACGGATCGGTGGGAGCGGCGTGCTCCCGCGCGCAGGCCCAGATCGTCGCGGCGACGAGGCCGGCCGCGAGCAGGTGGAGTCGGAGCTTCATGCGTCTCCCTCGGGCTCGGGTGGTCGGGGGACCGACTCGCGAATACTACGGACCCGAGGTGCGCTTGGCCAGCCCGGCTCTCCGCGCGCCGGTGGGCGGGGGGTCCGAGCGGATCTCGTTGTGGATGGTGACCACGCCCGAGATTCCATCCAGGGTCAGGACGTCCCAGTACTCGCCCTCGCCCGTGGTCGGCACGGTCACCGTCCGGATCACCTGGTCTCCGAAGACCAGGCTCACCGTGGCGCCGCTCCCCGCAAGCGGCCCGCTTCCGGCTCCGGAATAGTTGTTCACGAAGTAGTGATAGCTACCCGGGAAGTTCTGGAAGATCGTGATCGTCTCGGGGCCGAAGCCATCGGTGTCATCGCGATCCAGATAGGCGAAGGGCGTGGCCGTCTCCGATCCCGGATCCTGGTAGAAAATCACGTACACCGAATCCTCGATCGCCGGAGTGACCAGATAGCTGTCGAGATCTGCCGGCGCCGCGCCCCAGGTGAGGATGAAGCGATAGCCGTTCGGCACGATGCGGGACAGGACGATCCGCGCGTCGACGATCTGTCCCGACACGATCGTGACCTCGACGCTTCCCGGGGCGTACCCCTCGAGCGACGCCACGACCGTGGCCGATCCGGGCGAGAGTCCCGCGAGCTCCGCGATCCCTTGACCGTTCGTGGCCACCGAACGCCCCTGGACCGTGACCTGGGCTCCCGAGAGCGGGTCCGCCGTTTGAGCGTCCACGACCGTGACCCGCAGATCGCCACCCGATCCTTCACCGGCTTGTACCGGCTCGCTGTAGGCGCCGACGAGGCCGTTTTCGAGCTCTGCGCGCACCCGGAAGGAGCGCGACACGGAGCCGATGGAGATCGTGGTGTCCGTCCGGGCGATCGGGGTTTCGAGGAAGGATCCACCGACGACTTCCCGCAAACGGTAGCGTGCTGCGTCGGTGACGGGGGGCCACGATAGCGTGAGCTCGCCTTCCACCAGGTTTCCGGAGATGCGCGGCACGCAGCTCTCGACCAACACTTCCACTGTCTGCTCGGTCTCCGCCGACACGTCCATCGCGAAGCCCTGTCCGAAGTAGGCGAGGCCGAACTCGCTCTCGCCCAACTCGCTCGTGCGGGTTCCCCGCGCCTCGATCTCGACGCGATAGTACGGTGCCGGAGGAACCGCCAGGCGGACGCGGAATCGGTTTTGGGAGGCATCGAGCGAGACCGTCTCCTCGTCGCGGACGCGATTCGCCTCTCCCAGCTCGACTGCACGAGCCGTGAGCTCGCTCAGCGAGACGGTCGTGCCGCCGCTCCGGCCGAGCCCGTCCACCGGCCTTGCCTCCGGATCTGCGAACACGACCCGGACGGCGAGAGGCGCGGACCGCTGGGACGGGTCGGAAGGACCGTCCGAGCAGCCGATGAGGAGGGCCAGGCAGGCCAGCCAGACCCATCGGTGCGGGCGTATCCGTCGTTCTCGAACCGGCACTGCGTAGATCATCGGTGCGGGCATCCTCACTACAGGGCATCGTTGCCACGGGCCTGCGGCTGCGACAGGAAACCTCCGCGCGCGATCTTCACCGCGCGGAGCGCCGGAGCATCTCGTGCAGGTCCAGGCCGCGAATGATAGACCTCCGGGGAGGACGACGACAACGGACTCCCCGATCCGGAAGGGCCCGCAGACCCCGCCCGGCGGCGTTTTTCCCACGATTCCACGTCTCCGAGAGGTCCGCAGACGCGACTGGCCTTCCCTTATCCCGGACTTTCCGGGTCGGGTTGCTCGCTTCGGGGCAGTCGATGGCGGACGGGCCGAGTTTTCTAGGATAGGATCGCCGGATGAAGTTCTGCAGCCAATGCGGTCACCCGGTACACCTCGGGGTGCCTGCGGGCGATTCGGTCGAGCGCCATATCTGTGGAAGCTGCGGAACGATCCACTACCACAACCCCAAAGTGATCGTCGGCTGCCTCCCCGTGTGGGAGGGGCGGATCCTCCTGTGCAGGCGCTCCATCGAACCGCGTTTCGGCTACTGGACGCTTCCGTGCGGATTCATGGAGAACGGCGAGACCATCGAGGAGGGAGCCTTGCGCGAGATGCGCGAGGAGGCTCTTGCGGAGGGGACGATCCAGCGTCTTTTCGCCGTTTTCTCCCTGCCGCACATCGCTCAGGTCTACGCGCTCTTCCTGGTCGATCTGCACGAGGGGCGTTTCGGTGCCGGCGCCGAGACCTCGGAGGCCCGTCTGTTCGCGCCGGATGCGATCCCGTGGGACGATCTGGCGTTCCGCGCGGTCGAGTTCGGATTGCGAAAGTACCTCGCGGGGGACTCGGGAGCGGCGACTCACTTGGGTGCCTATGCCGGATCGTTCCGGCACACGGAAGGTGGAGTCTGAGACAGCAGTGCGGGCGTCTTCCGGCCGCCCGTGAAGGACGAGGACCGAACGGCGGCCCGGATGCCCGTTCGGCAAGGCGCCCGGGAGGGTGCCCCGAAGGGAGGCGCGCTTGAAGACGGCCAAACGCAAGATCACCGCGGAGGATCTCCTTCGCTTCCAGTTCCTTTCGAGCCCGCAGATTTCGCCCGACGGAGGGCGGATCGTCTTCGTCAAGAAGCGGGCCCACGGAGTCGGCAAGTACAAGACCGACCTCTGGCTGGTGGACGTCGACTCCGAGGGGAGTGAGGCTCCGCTCACCAACGTGGAATCGGATTCGATGCCGCGATGGTCGCCCGGCGGCACGCGGATCGGATTCGTGCGGGCCGGCAAGGACAAGGATCCGCAGATCCACCTGATCGACCCCGACGGCGGCGAAGCGCGCCAGCTGACCAGGTTCCCGGAGGGTGCGATTCGGGATTTCGCGTGGGCTCCGGACGGGCGCACGCTCGCGGTCGTCTACCGGGAGACCATCCCGCAGCTCACGCGCGAGGCCCGCAAGGCCAGGGAGAAGGATGGTGCCAGCACTCCGCCTCTGATCGTCGAGACTCCGTTCTACCGCGAAGACGGGGACGGCTACTTCGGTGAGGCCCGGTTCGCGCTGTACCTGGTCGATACCACGACGGGCGAGCATCGGCGCATTTTCCAGGCTCCGCTCGGCATCGACGGCTTCAGCTGGTCCCCGGATGCGAAAGAGCTGGCGGTCGTCGCCAATCTCGATCGTCGGGCGGCCCTCCATCCGTGGAAGAGCTCGATCTACCGCGTCGATGTGCGCAACGGTCGCACGGTCGAGGTCAAGGGACTCCCGGAAGGACCGAAGGCGAACGTCGACTGGTCTCCGGACGGCAAGCTGCTCGCCTACGCCGGTCGTCTGGGACAGGACGAGATGTACAGCCCCGACAACGCTCACCTCTGGGTCGTCGATCCGCGTGGCGGACGGCCCCGCAATCTCACCAGGAACACCGATCACTGCTTGATGGCGACCTGCATCAGCGATGCCGGCGATCCCGCGTTCGGTGCC
>JAGQHR010000184.1 GCA_020431745.1 Candidatus Eiseniibacteriota bacterium | reverse complement strand
TCCCGAAGCCGTTCCATCGTTCCGACCTCGAGCGCGTGCTCGACGAAGTCGCTCGCAACAAGACGAACGAAGACTAACCGGCGTTCGTAGCCGCCACCCGTCGCTCCTGCTCGGCGATCTTCTGCGAGCGCAGCACCAGAGCGGTGAGCACGCTCAAGGAACCGGCCGCATAGACGCTGTAGAGGCGTCCTCCGAACAGGTTGGCCAGCATCAGCGTCACGAGGAAGTAGAAGTAGGCGTTTCCGAGAATCCGCGGAAAGCCCGTTTCCTTTTGCAGCCGCCGCGCAGCCCGCAAGCCGACCACGAAGAGCACCAGGAGAAGGACGATCCCGGGGATCCCCATTTGAGCGGCCGTCTCCAGGTACAGGTTGTGCGCGGCCCGGTTGGCGCCGAGGCTGGTCTCGCCCATCGCCTTGGGCAACTGTCCCAAGCCCACGCCGACCAGGGGATGCGCCTCGAACACCTCGATCGCCGCCCGCCAGATGTCGAGCCGGCCTCCGGAGGTTTCATCGATTTCGCCGGCGGCGACCTCCTCCTGCGTCTGCGCAAAACGATCTTTCACATGGGAAGGCGTGAAGACGAAGAGCGCGACGCCGGTGATCGCGACGAGCAGCATGCGGATCGGTCCGCCCCGCACCGCCTGGATCCCACAGGTCGCCCCACAGGCGACGATGGCGCCACGCGACGCGGTCAGGATCAATCCGATCCCGGATCCGGCGATCGATCCGGCGACCAGGAGCCACTGCACGACTCGGCGGGCCCGGAAGGCCAGGAGCTCCAGCGCGAAGACGATGGCGCAGGCGAAGTAGGCACCCGCGCCGTTGATATCCCCCATCCCCCCCGCGACGCGGCGGCCGTAGGAATAGCTTCCATACTCGCGAAGCACCGCGATCGCGCCCACCCCGGCGCCGATGACATACAGGTACACGAGGAGGCGGACCTGCTTTTCCTCACGCACCGTGTTGTAGGTGATGAAGAAGAGGATGAAGCCCATCATCTGGTACCAGTAGTTCTGCAGATAGGGATAGAGGTCGGCGAACCCCCGACCCATGTAGAACACCCCGAAGATCGAGGATCCCAGTGCCCAGCCCAGGAACAACAGAAGCGGTTTGTTCCAGACCGACGCCTCGAAGATGCGACGACGGAGGATCACCGAGTGTCCGATCCAGGAGACGAGCAGAGCGGCCATCATGACGTTCGTCGCGTTGAGCAGCGGAATCGGCGAGACCGGCAGCACCTCACTGTAGGGAAACGCGAACGGCAGGATCATGAGCGTCCACTCCGGACGCAGGAACAGGAAGACGCAGAAGCCCAGCCCGGCCAGGATCTTGTAGAAGCGGTGGGGCGCCTGATCCATGTTGTAGTGTGCATAGGCCGCAAAGCCGACGAACGCGAGCGCGATCAGGCCGACCAGAATGATCGCAGCCGGCCCCTGGAGCCGCTCCAGGAACGTGATGTCCGGCTCCATCTCCATCCGCGCGCGACTCCGTGGCGGAGGCGTGGATCGCTCGGAAGAATGGCTTTCGGGTGGGCGCCGCTCGAGTGGTGATGACATTCGCCGCGGATCTGCTCCTGAAGTGGACCGGGGTTCGTCGCATCGATGACCTCACGGTCACCCGCGTCATCCTAGCGGGAAGATCGGCAAGATGGGGCTACTTCCCAACGGGAGCGACGAGCCGACCGGGGTGGGATCGAGGATGTCCCAGACGGCCTATTCAGAACAGCGAACAATAGTTCGTATTAACATCGATCCGTTCAGGGCCTGTTCCCCGGACACGGATTGGGATCACACACGGTCCCGATCCCGAGGAACTCCGCGTACGGCTCCAGACTGCGACACCGCGCCTGCGTGAGAACGGTGCACTCCCAATCGGATCCGCCGGTCGATCGAACCAGTAGGAGCCGGGACGGACGCCTGAGGAGTACGCTTTCCGTAGCAGCCGGCCTCCTTCATGGACCCTTTTATCGGGAGGTGAACCATGCGATCGATTCAGCAGATCGTGGATGCCCAGGCCAAACGCTGGCAGGTCGAGCGACAGGCGGAAACTGAACGCCACGGCGCCCCGACCGGTCCCGAGCCGATCCGCCCTTGGATCACCATCGCCCGCGAGTACGGCAGCGGCGGAACGGCCGTAGGCGAAGCGATCGCGGCCCGACTCGGGTTCCAGTTCTATGACCGCGCGATCCTGGATGCCATCGCCCAGGAATCGAAGTATCGCCGCGAGTTCGTCGAGTCGGTGGACGAACGTCGACGCTCCGCGATCGAGGCGCACGTCGAAGCACTCCTCCACGGAGAGTCGTTCGCCCGCTCGGACTTCCTGCGCTATCTGACGCACGTCCTGCTCACGATCGGGAAGACCGGACACGCCGTCATCCTCGGGCGGGAGGCTCATCTGATCCTCCCGGCTCAGGAAGGGCTGTCCGTCCGGATCGTGGCGCCGTTCGCGCAACGAGTCGCGACGGTGGCGGACCGCCTCGGTCTCTCGCCGGAAGATGCGGCGGAGCAGGTGCGCAGCGTGGATCGTCAACGCGCGGAGTTCCGCAAGGTGCACTTCCATCTCGACGCCTGGCGGACCGATGACTACGACCTCGTCCTCAACATGGCTCGCACGTCCTCGGCCGGTGCGGTTGCCCTGATCCAGACGGCGTTCTTCGCGCGCTTTCCGGAGGCGGACACCACCGAAGCATAGCCGGGCTGGTCCTCGAGGCCATGTTCCAGCCCGACCGACGACGATCTCGCCGAATCGCCCAACGGCCACATGAACCGTTGCTTACACCCCCCTACGTCGAAATCGACGAACGACGGTCGCACCGCACCCTCCCGCCCGTGCTCGAAACGACCACGCCCATGGGATCCTGATTCGCTGTCGGACAACAGGTTGGGAAGACCTTGAGCACGCGTCCCGTCATTGGCATCCCCGCTGCCCCGTGGGTTCCGTCCAGCGGAAACGAGGCCGGGGCCCTGCACCTCCCGATCCGAAACGGACCGAGAGCCCCCCGACCCGAACCTCAATCGCAGTGGGAGGAACCCATGTTTCACGTGCTCACCCTTCGGAGGCACTCGTTCCTGGTGACCGCGCTCGCGACTCTCGGCGCATCCCTCGCCGGCGTCTTCATCGCGACCTCGGCCGACGCGCAGACTCTCTACGATCGCAAAGCGATGGCCCTTTCCATTCTCGAAGACGCCACCGGTCAACCGACGGTGCACGCGTGGGGAACGATCCAGGTGGCCGACAGCTCGGTGCCGGCCGACCTCTCGACCGACCTCGAGCTTCTGGTGAACGGTCTCCTGGTGGATTCGGCCTCGTTCGACATCACGATCGACGGCAATCCCGGCGGATCATGCTCGGCCGGTCCTCCGTGCAACGGATCGTGCGGTTCCGGCAGCGTCAACGGCCAGAACGTCACCCTGCGCTGCTTCAAGGATTGCGTCGGCGCGAGCTGCGACTGCACGTGCGGGCTCTGGATCTCCGCCGAGCTGAATCCCACCGTGCCGATCGTGTACGGCGACGAGATCATGGTCATCCTGCGTCCCGCTCCCGGAGCCGTCCCCGAAACAGACACGGCTGACGACGCCTGTGTGGTGCGCTACGCGGAACAACAGGTGTACTGGAACCGGCGGATCGATTCGGTCCAATTGGTTCCGGTCCCCGGTGGTGGCAACGTCTACGATGTGGAGGTCGACGGATACGTGGAGTACAACGGCGCGCCGGGCCGCGATCTGGTCCTCGATATCGAGGCCGAGCTGGTGGTCAACGGCACCATCGTCGCCGTGGTGCCCGGGGTCTTCGAAGCCCACCCGCCCTACGGCACTCCCGACGACTACGCCGGCTACTGCGTCAGCGGATGCATCGCGACATGCGGCTACGTCAACGCGCTGCCCGCGACCTGCAGCAACGGGCCCGACTGTGCGTGCGGCTCTCCCCTCGACTTGCGGATCCCCGGTCAGGTGCTCGATCCCACCGGTGACGAGATCATGGTGATCCTGCGCCCGGCTCCCGGCACCCTTCCTGAGCTTCCCCCCTTCGAAGACGACGACAGTGCCGGACCGAACACCTCCGCAGGGGTCGAAAGCGATCTTCCGACCGACACCCGGCTGTTGACCCACGTCGGCCCCAACCCGGCCCGTGGCTCCGCGACCGTGGATGTATCGTTCCGCCTCGCGTCACCCGAGGCCGCGACGATCGCAGTGTTCGACGCCGGGGGAAAGCGCGTGCGAAGCCTCTTGGATGCGCGTCTCGCCGCGGGCGAGGGAAACAGATCGTGGGACGGGCGCAACGACCTCGGTCAGCCCGTGCCGAGCGGCGTGTACTGGGTGCGCCTGCGCGCCGGGCAGAGCGAGGACGATGCCCGGATCGTGTGGGTACGGTGATCCGGTGATGAGACGGCGGGTCTGCCGGCGATTTCGCCACGCAGACCCGCGTTCTGACTTTGAGGGCTACGGCAGCTCGATGTAGTCCGTCTCGCGGACCTTCGAGGGACGGCGGCGACGCTGGGAACGAGGCTCGACCTGGGGACCATCCTTCTTCTTGTTGAAGGCGAACGGCCACCAGAACGGTCGCCGGGATCCAGGGCCGCCGTCATAGCGGCGCTCTTCCCGCACCGGCTCCCGGCGCTCGCTGCCGCGACGATTCCTAGGACGGTCCGAGCCGTTCATCGCTGCGGCAGGCTGGACTCGCTTCCGCTCGTCACGCCCTCCGCGCGCGTTCCGGCGCGAGTCATCCCGGCGCGGATCACTCCGCCGCACGTCGCTCCGGCGCGAGTCGTCCCGCCGCGCATCATTCCGGCGCACGTCACCATTCCGCCCCACGTCAGTCCGGCGCGCATCACTCCCACGCGAGTCCGTCCGCCGCGCATCATTCCGGCGCGAGTCGTCCCGCCGTGCATCACTCCGCCGCACATCAGTCCGGCGCACGTCACTCCGGCGAGAGTCGTCTCGGCGAGAATCGTTCCGCTTCGTCTCGTTCCGGTTCGGATTCTCGGCTCCGGCCGTGTGGCGCGGACGCGGGTTCCGGCCCCGCTCCGAGCGACCCACACCCTGGGCACGATCGCTCGACGCGTGCCGCGCTCGCGGCCGATCGGACGCACGAGCGGCCCCGTCGCGTATGTTGTCCTCCACCGTGCGGCGAGGCGGGACAACCGGAACGGCTGCGGGCACCCGGCTTCCCGAGCCCGTCTCGCCCTCCTCGATCGCGCGCCCCAGCAGCTGCTCGATCGCTTGGAGCTGGTCCCGTTCCGCGGAGGAGACCAGAGACACCGCCCGACCCGTCTCCCCGGCACGACCGGTGCGTCCGATGCGATGGATGTAGTCCTCGGCCACGCTCGGCAGGTCGTAGTTGACCACCAGCGGGAGCTGGGGAATGTCCAGGCCACGAGCCGCGACGTCCGTAGCCACCAGCACCGAGACCTGACCCGACTTGAACGCCCGCAAGGCCCGCACGCGCGCGTTCTGGCTCTTGTCGCCATGGATCGCGGCGGCCGCGAATCCCTCACGGGAGAGCTGCCGGCAGAGACGATCGGAACCGTGCCGCGTGCGGCAGAAAACGAGCGCCTGACCCGCACCCTCTGTTCCCAGAAGACCGACCAAACGGTCCCGCTTGCCCTCGCGCTCGACCCGATACAACGCGTGCGAGACGCGGGGCGCGACGCTGTTGGGCGGAGCGACCTTCACCTCCACCGGATTCCGGAGCAGCTTTGCGGCCAGCTCGCGGATCGGGGGCGGAAACGTGGCGGAAAAGAGCAACGACTGCCGCCGTTCGGGGAGCGCGCTCAAAATCCGCTCGAGATCGGGGAGAAAGCCCATGTCGAGCATCCGGTCCGCCTCGTCGAGGACGAGGATCTCGACACCCGAAAGCGTCAGATTGTTCTGACCAAGATGGTCGAGCAAGCGCCCCGGCGTGGCGACCACGATCTCCACTCCGCGACGCAGACCCTGGGTCTGGGGCACCATCGACGCACCGCCGAAGATCGCCAGGCTCCGCGGCGAAGAGGCTTGCCCGTACTTGCGGAACGACTCCTGCACCTGCATGGCCAGCTCGCGCGTGGGCGTGAGCACGAGCACCCGGGGACGGCCCGCGCGGGTCCGCTCGGCACGATCCGAGCCGAGCATCTGCAGGATCGGCAGTGCGAAGGCCGCGGTCTTGCCGGTTCCTGTCTGCGCGCTTGCGACCAGGTCGGCACCGTCGAGGATCACCGGGATGGCCTTGGCCTGCACCGGGGTCGGTCGGTCATAGCCGCAACGTTCGAGGGTGCGACAGAGGGCGGGGGAAAGATTCAGATTCTGAAAAGACATCGAGACTCCTGATTGGACGACATTTCGGGCGCGAACGCTCGCGCCCCGGACCGGACTCTCATCGGGTTCGGTGACACCGGCCGTTTCCTTGGCGTTTGGGCGATGAGTCCGAGCGGTTCCTGGAAAGCTCCGGGATTCCGGCGGGCAAACCCGGCGGGACCGTGGCGGGAAGATCGGAAGTTCCGCGCGACAAACGATCCTAGAGGGTATGCCGAATCCGGAGGGCTCTGCAAGCGGTATCCGGAACGGGTCGGAGCTGGCCGTTTGAAGGAGTCCTCCGGGGCGCCCGG
>JAGQHR010000183.1 GCA_020431745.1 Candidatus Eiseniibacteriota bacterium | reverse complement strand
CATTAGCGCGACCGCTCGAAGTGTTCGCGGCGGGCGTGCTAGCGTACCTCCCGTCAGGGCGTTCGAAGAATCCGGATCCATGGCAGAGGTCGGGATTGGGTCGCGGGCGTACATACACCTCACCGGGAAGGCAGTGCTGGATATGGAATGTCGGCGTGACATGCGCGGAGCCGCGCCGTGCGCTCCGGTGGCAAAGCCTAGCCTATGGAGGCGGTGGTGGGAACGGGGGAGGTCCCCAGTCTCTCTCTTGATCCTCGCCCTCTTGCTCGTCTCGTCAGGAACGGGCTTCACGTGGCCGTGGCAAGTCGGGGGGCCTTGGCCCAGCTCGTCGAAGATCCCGGTGCGCGCTTTGGATCATCCGACCGTCGAGCAGACCGCCGCGGGTCGGGCGGATCAGGATGTCCTGCGGTTCGTGGCCTACGGCGATCAGCGGGCGCTCGCCGATGGTGAGTGGCAGACGATGATCGATCACATCCGGCGGATCGATGCCGGCAGCCCGCTCGCGTTCATCCTCGACACCGGGGACATCGTCCAGGACGGACGGCACAGCGATCAATACTGGATGCTCCGAGGGATCCTCGAGCCGGTCGTGCATCTGCCGCTTCTGGTCGCGGTCGGCAATCACGAGATCCACAACAACGACGCACCGATCGCGCGGGAGAACACCGCGGCGTTCCTGAAGTATCTGGATCCGGCGTTCTCACCGACCCGGATGTACTATCGGAAGGACATCGGGCCGCTCCGCTGTCTGTTCCTCGATTCCAACGATCTCGTCTACGGAACGGAAACGGACGGCGAGTATGCCCCGTCTCCCGAATCCGATCCGGCGCTGGTCGCGGCCCGGGTCCGCGAGCAGCTCGTGTGGCTCACGCAGGAGCTGGCGGAGGCGTCCTCCTGGCCGGGGCCGGTGCTGGTCGCGCTGCACCATCCGTTCGTTCAGAGCTCGCGCAAACACGAGGAAAGCGCCCGTTTTCTCTGGAGCTTCCGCCCGAACGGGCCGCAGGGGCCGACGTTTCCGGAGATGCTGCTCGAGGCGGGCGTCGATCTGGTGCTGGTGGGACATACCCACACCTACGAGCGATTCGTGCTGGAGAAGGACGGCCGGCGGATGCAGTTCGTCAACCTGTCGGGCCGGCCTCGAACGTCGTTTCTCTGGATGGGGGACGGCGCGCGGCGTGCGCGCGACTTCCGGGGAGCGGAAGTGGCGAAGCTCGGTGAGGAAGGATGGAGCGATCTGGACGGCTGGCGGATCAAGCAGGCGGCCGTCATGCTGGAGAACGAGCAGGATCAGTTCGCGATCTTCGAGGTCGGGTCGACCGGCGCGATCTCGATGGACGTCCGTTTCCTGAACGGCGATGACGCGGACACGGTGCGCGACTCCCTCTCCATCCCGGCGCAGTGATTGCGGGCAGATCAGCGTTGATCGAGGGTGGCCCCGTCTTCGGTGCCGACGATCAGAAACGAAGCCATTCCCAGAAAGAGCCCCGTCTCGACGATGCCCGCGCGACGGAGGAGATCGCGATGGAGCGTTTCCGGAACGGACAGCCCGCGTCCTGCCCCTGCGCCCGAGAAGTCGACGTCCAACGTGAAGTTCCCCTCGTCCGTGACAAACGGCTCGCCGTCGGATCGCAGACGAAGCCTCGGCTTGCCACCCAGATCCTCGAGGTGGGAGAGATGGGTCTTCCATCCGAAGGGGACGACTTCGATCGGGAGCGACCAGCGTTCCCCGAGATGGCGGACCATCTTGGAGTCGTCGATCAGAATCGCGAGCTGCCGCGACGCCTGTGCGACGATCTTCTCGCGGAGCAGCGATCCGCCGCCTCCCTTGATCAGATTCCACTCCGGATCGACTTCGTCGGCGCCGTCCAGAGTCAGGTCGAGCATCGGCTGCTCTTCGAGGGTGACGACATGGAGGCCTTCGGCTTCGGCCAGGCGGGCGGTCGCTCTCGAGGTCGCGACACAGCGCAGATCGGAAAGCCGCCCCTCCCGGACTTCACCCCCGAGCGCCCGAACCAGGCAGTTCGCCGTCGATCCGGTGCCGAGCCCGAGCGCCATTCCCGTGCGTACCAGCTCGAGGGCCCGCCGGGCGGCATTCTCCTTCTTGTCCACGATCGACACTCCTCCTCGGTGGGCCATCAGCCGACCCCCGGGACGCAGTCTACAACCAGCCCCGGTCTGCCACCAGTCAGGTTGAGCCTGGAGGCGGGGTGCAACAGCTGGTAGGATAACCGCTTCCGGGCTCGAACGCGGGCCGGAACGCGGGGGCGACTCCGTGAACCCGGAGAGCACACTTTCGTGATCGAAGTCGAACGACTGACCAAGATGTACGGCGACCGACTCGCGGTCGACGGAGTTTCCTTCACGGTTCGGCCGGGCCAGATCTTCGGACTGCTGGGGCCGAACGGTGCCGGCAAGACCACGACCATCTCCTGTCTTTCCGGTCTGCTCCATCCGACCTCGGGAACGGTGCGGATCAACGGTCACGATGTGATCCACGACGGCGTGAAAGCGCGCGCCTCGATCGGCGTCGTTCCGCAGGAGCTGGCGATCTATCCGGAGATCTCCGCGCGGCAGAACCTCGAGTACTGGGGTGCCGTGCAGGGACTGAGCGGCGCGGAGCTGCGCGATCGGATCGATCCGCTTCTCGAGCGGGTCGGGTTGGCCGGGCGGGCGAAGGAGCCGGTCAAGAGCTACTCCGGTGGGATGAAGCGGCGACTCAACATCGCGGTCGGATTGATCCACGATCCGAAGGTCCTGCTCATGGACGAGCCCACCGTTGGCGTCGATCCGCAGAGCCGCACGCACATCCTGGGACTGATCCGGGAACGCGCGGAGGCCGGGGTCGCGGTGCTCTATACGACGCACTACATGGGCGAGGCCGAGACGCTCTGCGATCAGTTCGCGATCATCGACCACGGCAAGGTGATCGCGGAAGGGAATCTGGAACAGCTGTTGGAGCGGGCGGGCAACGTCATCCAACGTGCGTCGGTGCCGGAGCCGAGCCTGGAACGACTCTTCATCCATCTGACCGGAACCGAGCTGAGGGAGTGATTCGTGCGTTCCTCCGCGGTGGTCCCGTGACGGACCTTTCTTCGTGATGATCCTCGACTTCATCAAGAAGGACCTGCAACGCCATGCCCGCGATCCCGTCGCGCTCATCCTTTGGGCGGCGATTCCCCTGGTGGTGGCGATCCTCATGCGGGCCGCCTTCGGCGGGAGCGGCGGACACGTTCCGCAGGCGTCCCTCGTCATCGCGGATCAGGACGGATCGTTCGCGAGTCAGTTCCTGCGTGGCGCGTTCGGGCAAGGACCGCTGGCGGAGCTGGTCGTGGTCTCCGAGGCCGACTCCGCGCACGCGGTGTCCTTGGCCGCCGACGGAAAGGTCTCCGCGGCGCTCTTCATCCCGCGCGGATTCGGCTCCGACTACCTCGCCGGCAAGACGCCGACCCTGACCCTTCTCAAGAATCCGTCGGAAACGATCCTGCCGGGGATCGTCGAGGAAGCGATCGCCGTGCTCGCGGACGGCGGGTTCTATCTGCGCGAGCTCTTCGGAAGGCCGATTCGGACGATCCGCGGACTCTCGGATGCGGCCGATGCGCGCACGGACTCGGTATCGAACGAGATCACGTCGGAGATCCAGCTGCCGTTTCAGAAGGCGAGCCCTTACCTGTTTCCGCCGGTCGTCCGCGTGGGGACGTTGCAGGAAGCGAGCGGGGCGGCCCAGACGCGGACCTTCGGCTTTCTCACCCTCTTTTTTCCCGGCATCCTCACGATGTCGATGCTCTTCGTCGGGCAGGCGCTGGCGGTGGACGTCTGGTCCGAGCACAAGCTGGGAACGTTCCGTCGTCTCGAGGTCTCCCCACGGGGAACGCGCGGTCTCGTTCTGGCCAAGGTTCTCACGAGCACGCTCGTGCTCTGGATGATCTTCGAGATCCTGCTGATGGTGGGACGGTACCTGTTTCGGGTGGAGCTGGAGCGCATCCACCTGGCGGCGCTCTACGCCGCGGTCTGCGGCTTCGGGGTCTTGGCGGCGCTGCACCTGGTGATGGTCCTCGCCCGTACCGAGAACGGCGGGACCGTGCTCTGCAGTCTCATCGTGATGCCGCTGGTGTTTCTGGGCGGGAGCTTCTTTCCGTTCGAAACGCTCTCCCCGACGATGCGGGCGGTCGGGCTCGCGACTCCCAACGGACAGATCCTGGTGCAGATCAAGCGCATCGCCTTCGGGGATCCGCTGACGCCTGCGGTCTGGATCACCGCCCTGGGCTGTGTCGTCGTCGGATCGATCATCGTTTGGCTCGCGTCGCTGCAGGCGCGCCGCCGCTTCCTGGGAGCGTCCTGATGGCCTCGCGATCCTCCTGGGCGAACATCCGCGTCATGACGCGCTTCGATCTCCAGTTCATGCTGCGCAGCCGCGAGACGTTGATGTGGATGTTCTTGATGCCGGTGCTCTTCATGTTCCTGATCGGGAAAGCGATGCCCGGTTCGTCGATGGATCCCGACCAAGAGCCGACCTTCGCGATCCTCGACCTCGATCACGGGCCGTTGGCCGAGACCTTCGTGCGTCATCTGGACGATCTCGGCTATGCGATCGTGCGTGTCGATGCCGAGAGCACGCTCACCCGATATGCACGCCGTCTGGAGAATCCGCCGGGACTCTCGCAGCGGGCCCTGGCCGGCGAGGTGCAATCCGTCGAGCTGGGATTCAAGAACCTGAACACCCGCGCCAACCTCGATCGCGTGCGTGTCAACCGGGCCCTCTTCCAAACTCTCGGGGATCTCGCGGTCGTCGCCACCGAAGGGGACAGCGTTTCCACGGCCTCGCTGCGATCGATCGGCGAGCGTCCGCGGGCCGTCACCCTGGAGGCCAAGCCGGCCGGTCGACGGCTGGAGATCCCGACGGGGTTCAGCCAGTCGGTGCCCGGCATCCTCGTCATGTTCGTGCTCATGGTTTCGCTGACGACCGGTGGCGTGGTCCTGGTCATCGAGCGTGAGGAAGGGCTGCTCCGCCGGTTGGCTTCGGCGCCCGTGACCCGGCGCGAGATCGTGATCGCGAAGACCACTTCGCGGGTCCTGCTCGGCCTCATTCAGACCGGCTTCGCCATGCTCGTGGGGTCGCTGCCCCCGTTTCGGATCCAGTGGGGTGGGCAGCTCCCGGCGGTCCTGCTGCTGCTCGCGATCTACACGCTCTCCACGGCCTCGCTCTCGGTGCTGCTCGGGAGCTTCGCACGCTCGCGGGGACAGGCCGTGGGAACGGGAGTCCTGGGTGCGAACCTCCTCGCCGCGTTGGGCGGTTGCTGGTGGCCGATCGAGGTGACCGGACCGGTCATGCAGAAGCTCGCGTGGTGTCTTCCGACCGGATGGGTGATGTACGGTCTTCATCGACTGCTCAGCTTCGGCGATTCCATCGCGTCGATCGTGCCGTCGCTGCTTCTTCTGGTGGCCTCCGCGATCGTGTTCGGGTGGCTCGCTGGGCGGTCGTTCCGGTTCCAGTAGGCCGTCACCCGTTGTGGGTGTCTTCCGTTCGGTGCGTGGACGCGGCTCGCGCAGACTGCTCGGCGGCACCGAGAGATCCGGCAAGCCACCGAACGCATCGATCGCGGATGACCGCAATGAATCGATCGAGGAGGAAGTTTTGAGCCACAGCTCTCCGCCCTGGCAGACGATGCTCCGCAGGCCCGGGATGCGACTCCTTTGCTGGCCGCCACTGGCCGCCGGTTTGCTCCTGGGTGCTCCGTGCCTCGTGCAGGCGGCGCCGGATCCAGTTTCGGGTTTGGATTCGCTGACGACGGCGACCCTCGAGCGCGCGCTCGACTACATGCAGATCCTTCCGCCGGAGCTGGGCTTCGACAAGCGGTACGTCGAGGACGACACGTTCCGTCTGGGCATCGTCGATGCGTTGCTCGAGGATCCGTTGCGACTGCCGGATTGGCAGGCCGAGGCCGTCACCGCGATCCGTGATCGGGCCAACGATCCGGAGGCCCTCCTCGCCTGGGGCGGACAGACGATCGATGCCCCGGGAGACTTGACCGCCACCGGAAGCGCGCCGGAGTCCTGGATCGCAGCGGAATCTTCCACGATGTCCCTGGACGCGGCGGTGCAGACGTTTCTCGCGGACGTCGAGCGTGCGCAGACCGATCTGGACCGGGCGTTCGCGGCGATCGACGCCGATACACGCCGGAAGCTGCTGATCGTCGCGCCCGCGCTGTGGGGTGATGCCGACCATCCGCTGGACAAGATCCGCAAGGGGATGCTCCATCGCGAGCTGGGTGTGTCGGCCGACACCTCGTTGGAGCTGACCGAGAAGATCGTGCTGGACGCGGCGGCTCGCCTCGATCGGCCGGCCTTGACTCGCGCGGGTCAGGAGTTTCTGCATGCGTTGGCCCCGCTCGCCCGCGCAGGTCTCGTGTCCGCCGGTTCCGCGGGGTCGCTGCCGGAAGGGTTCGCGCCAGTCGCGGCGTCCATCCAGGGATCGATCCAGGGGGCGTGGCCGTCTTCATTCGGTTGGATCGTCGTCGGTGGAGCCGGACCCAATCGGTATCTCCCGGACGCGATGCGACAGATCGCGGTCGTGATCGATCCGGGGGG
>JAGQHR010000182.1 GCA_020431745.1 Candidatus Eiseniibacteriota bacterium | reverse complement strand
GAACTTCGGCGCCTCTTCGTGCAGCGTCCAGCCGGATCCTCCCCCGCGGCGATTCCCGGATCCCAGGTGATGCCCGGCGCAGCGTACCGCTCCGTGGCTGGCGTGACTCTCGAGCAGGCCTTCCCGGGCGGCCTGCCCGTCCTCGATTCGTCGTTCGGTCGACATTCGAATCCCCCTGTCGGATCGGCAATCGGAATGAAATCCAACCTGAACTTGGGTGCGCGGCGCTCTTGGGTGAATCTACCGGCGAGGCGAGTTCACAGAACGGCCAACTTCCGACACTTTAACGAGAGTGCCGATTCTCTCGCCCACACGAAACCCCGGAGCCGGCGCTGCAACCGTGTCCTGCATCTCTGGGGTTTCGCGCTGCGCGGCGATATCCCGTCAGCCCGGCGGACCCGGCTTCCGCTCCCCTTGTCCCCACCCCCGAAAAAGCCGTAGGATACAGCGTTTACGCCGATCCCTACAACCAAGGCCCGATGGCCCCCGCTGCAGAGGCGGGGCGCACGGCGATGAGGAGCCCGATGAAGTTCGACACACGTTGTGTACGGGTGGGCAGCCGCCCCGACCCCACGACCGGCGCGATCGTCCCGCCGATCTATCAAACTGCGACCTACACGCTTCCCGAGGTCGGCACCAGCAAGGGCTTCGACTACACCCGCTCGTCGAATCCGACCCGCGCCATGCTGGAAGAGAACCTGGCGGCCCTCGACGGCGGCCGCCACGCGGTCTGTTTCGCGAGCGGGATGTCCTCGGTCGACGCCGTGCTCCGCAAGTTCGATCCCGGAGACCATATCGTGAGCAGCGACGACGTTTACGGAGGCGTCTCGCGGCTCTTCAATCGCATCCTCTCGCGCTACGGGCTGGAGTTCACCTACGTCGACTCCTCGAAGCCGGAGAACGTCCGGGAGGCGGTGCGTCCCAACACGAAGATGATCTGGGTGGAGACACCGACCAACCCGCTCCTCAAGGTCACCGATCTCGCCGCCGTCAGCGCGATCGCCAAGGAGAAGGGCGTGCTCTTCGGCGTCGACAGCACCTTCGCGACCCCGGCGCTGCTCCGTCCGTTCGAGCTGGGCGCGGACATCGTCATGCACTCGACCACCAAGTATCTCAGCGGACACAACCAGATCATCGGCGGCGTCGTCATCGTTCAGAGCGACGAGCTGCGCGACCACCTCCGCTTCATCCAGAAGAGCGTGGGTGCGGTCCCGAGTCCGTTCGACTGCTGGCTCACGATGCTCGGGATCAAGACCCTGCCGATCCGGATGGAGCGGCACAGCGAGAACGCGATGAAGGTCGCCCGCTTCCTCGAAGAGCACGACAAGGTGGCCTGGGTGCGCTATCCGGGGCTCAAGTCGCATCCGCAGCACGAAGTGGCGGCCAAGCAGATGAGCGGGTTCTCCGGAATGATCACATTCGAGCTGAAGGGCGGTATCCCCTCGGGAAAGACACTGCTCAACTCGTGCCGGATGATCTCGTTGGCGGAAAGCCTCGGTGCAGTCGAGACGATGATCACCCACCCGGCCACGATGACCCACGCGGAAGTTCCCGTCGCGGAGCGACACGCGCGCGGACTCACCGACGGCTTGGTTCGCCTCTCGGTCGGCATCGAGGACGTCAGCGACATCCTGGCCGACCTCGAGCAAGCGCTCGACAAGGCATGAAGGTGGCAGATCCGGTGACGACACGAGACGCGACTTCGGGGGCGGCCCGCCCGCCCCTGATCGAGAAGTATCGGGCGCGACTGCCCCTGACCGCGAAGACCCCGATCATCTCGTTGGGTGAGGGGGGAACGCCCCTCATCCGCTGTCGCAATCTCGAACGCGAGCTCGCCGCGCCGTGCGAGATCCACGTCAAGTACGAGGGGATGAACCCGACCGGATCCTTCAAGGATCGCGGGATGACGATGGCCATCTCCAAAGCGGTCGAAGAAGGTGCCCGGGCCGTCATCTGCGCCTCCACCGGCAACACCTCCGCCTCGGCCGCGGCCTACAGCGCACGCGCCGGCCTGCGCTGCATCGTGCTCATCCCGGAAGGTAAGATCGCGATGGGCAAGCTCGCCCAGGCGATGGTGCAGGGCGCACAGGTCGTGCAGGTGCAGGGCAACTTCGACGAAGCGCTGGAAATCGTCCGCGAGATCTCCGAATCCCACGCTATCACGCTGGTCAATTCCCTCAATCCGTACCGGATCGAGGGGCAGAAGACGGGCAGCTTCGAGATCGTCGAGGACCTCGCCGGTCCGCCCGACTTCCACTTCATCCCGGTCGGAAACGCAGGAAACATCACTGCCTACTGGCGCGGCTACCGGGAACTACGAACGGACGGCACGATCGACCAGACCCCTCGGATGATGGGATTCCAAGCCGCGGGATCGGCGCCCATCGTGTTGGGACACCCCGTCGAGAACCCGGAGACGATCGCGACCGCGATCCGAATCGGCAAGCCGGCTTCCTGGAAGCAGGCGGAAGCCGCACGCGATGAGTCCGGCGGCGTGATCGAGGCGGTCACCGATGACGAGATCCTCGCGGCGTATCAGATGCTGGCGGCTCACGAGGGCGTCTTCGTCGAGCCGGCATCGGCCGCATCGATCGCGGGACTGCGGAAGAAGCTGGCGGCCAAAGCGATCCCGGCGGGAACGCGCGCGGTCTGCATCGTGACCGGTCACGGCCTCAAGGATCCGGATCGGGCGATCGCGGTCTCCGTGAAGCCGGAAGTGCGCCCCGCCACGGCTGCGGCCGTCATCGATCTGATCGAGCGCGCGTAGATGGGCCTGGCCTTCTCGGTTCGGGTTCCCGCCACCTCCGCCAACATCGGCCCCGGGTTCGACTGCCTGGGAGTCGCCCTCGGCCTCTACCTGACCGCCGAGTGCACACCTTCTTCCGCGTTCGCGATGGAGCTGCACGGAGAGGGCGCTGATCGACTCCCCGTCGACGGCAGGAATCTCCTCGCCCGTTGCCTCGCCGCAGGGCGGATGTCCGACGCCCCCGGCGCCGAGCCACCTCTCCCACCGATCCGGTTGGTGATCCGTAACGAGATCCCGCTCGCTCACGGCCTGGGAAGCTCCAGTGCCGCCATCGTCGCCGGACTGACCGTGGGGCGGATACTCGAGAAGATCGAGAACGGACAGGATCCGGCGCTCGACGGCGAGGATCGGGAGCGACTGGTGCGAGCCGCCAATCGCATCGAAGGACATCCGGACAACGTCGCGCCCGCGGTCTTGGGAGACCTCGTGATCTGCGGAGCCGAAGAAGACTCCGTCGTCACTTTCCGCGAGCCCTGGCCGGACGCGCTCCGTTTCGTCGCGGTGATCCCCGATCTCACAGTGAGCACAGAAGCCGCGCGCCGCGCCCTCCCGACCACGATCGCTCACGGCGATGCGGTCGCGAACGGCGCGCGCTTGGCCCGGCTCTTGGGCGCCCTGCGGGCCCGACGCTTCGAACACCTCCGCTCGGCGCTGCAGGATCGTCTCCATCAACCGTTCCGACTTCCGCTCGCGACCGGCCTCGCCGACGTCCTGGCGGCTCTGGATGCACATCCGGACGCGGCGGGTGCCTACCTGAGCGGATCAGGACCTACGGTCATGGCGCTTTGTGCCGAAAGCTCCGAACGGGCCGAAGCCCTGGGTGCCACCGGAGTCATCGAGTTCGGACGCCACGGCGTCTCGGCGACCAGCAGGATCCTGCAAGTCGATCGCAACGGCGTCTCGGTCGGATCGGGATAGCGCCTCATGCCGGCCGAGCCACTTTCCCCCACCACCTGCCTCAACTGCGGCACCCCCTTTTCGACGCCGTTCTGCCCGGAATGCGGACAGGAACGCGGCCCATCCATCCTCACCTTCCGGGAGCTGCTCTCTTCCACCGTCGATCACTACCTGTCGCTCGACTCGAAGTTCGTGCGCAGCCTGATCCCCTTCCTGCGCCATCCCGGAATGCTGAGCGAGGAGTACGTCCGCGGCCGGAGGCAGCGATACGTCTCGCCGATCCGTCTCTATCTCGTCACGAGCCTCGTGTTCTTCGTGACGGCATCCTTCTTCGTCGATCGTTCGGAACAGGGATTTCTGCACATCCAGAACTCTTCGGAGCGGACCGTCTCCCCCGACTCCAGCAAAGTGACGATCCGCAGAGGCCCCGCTCCCCAGTTCGCGATCACGCGTTCGGGCCAGGTGGCCGGCGACAGTCTGGATCGCACGACTGCGGGAGAAGGATCCGACAGCGTACCCGGCAACCAGTTCTCCGAAGACGCCAAGGGCACTTTCTTCCGGAAGCTCTTCGAGACGGATCCACGGGTCATCAGCTCGCACTTCGTGAAGCAGATCCCGCGCGCTCTCTTCCTGCTCGTCCCGCTCTTCGCCCTCCTCCTCAAGCTCGTCTATTGGAGGCGTTCACGGGCCTACATCGAGCATCTCGTCTTCGCACTCCACTCCCACGCCTTCCTCTTCCTGATCCTGATTCCCGCGGTGCTCACACGATCACGTATGGTCGGCAACCTCGGCATGGTCGTCGCTTCGGTCTACTTCTTCATTGCGATGAAGCGGTTCTACGATCAAGGCTGGGGGAAGACCACACTCAAGTTCCTACTCGCGGCCGGGGCGTACAGCACGGTGCTCGCGACCGCGCTGCTGATCACCCTGGTTCTCACGATCGTCTTCTCGCTCTGAACCGGCACGAAGAGTTCGAGAAGTGCGGGGACCGAGGATCGCGCGCGACGGCAGCTTCAGCCCGGCGTCCCTGCCCCATCACCGGCTTCTTCGACGGAGCCGCCATTCTCCATGCCCGGGAGCACGGGACGCAGGATGCCTCCGGAAGACGGACGCACGCCGATCGTGCGGAGCACCATCCAGATGCGGGTCGCACGCCCTCCCCCCAGCCGAAGCAGAAGGACGCCGATGATCAGTCGGGCGCCGGAGGAGGCGGCGAAGACGGCGAAGTATCCGTCCGCACCCGCAGGAAAGCTCGCGAGGATCCAGCCTCCCAGCACCGACCCGACCGCGGTGCCGATGGTGTTGACCAAGTTGTAGGTCGTGAGCAGGCTCGTCCGCTCGTCCTCGTGGATGGCTTCGAAGAACATGAGGAACGCCGCCAGCTCGTACATCGACCACATCGCACCGGAGAACATCTGGAGCGCGAGCAGATAGAAATAGTTGTCGGAAACGAGCCAGAGCACGGAAACCGGGATGATCCCGGCGGTGCCGAGCCGGAGGAGACGGCGCGGGCCGACGCGCCGCCCACGGGCGCCGAAGATCGAGAGCATGACGATCTTCGCCACGAAAGCGGCCCCCACCAGTCCCATGTATCCCGCATAGGTGAGATCGAGCTGCCGCAGCATGTAGGGTGTGAAGAACGGACTGGCCAACGTCACGGCAGTGGTCATGCAGACGAGGAAGAGCAGGAACCGGCCGTCCTCTCCGTGCCGGAAGCGTCGCAACACCTCGCGTACGCCCAGCATGCGTTCGGCGGTCGGCGCCTCGGGCTCGCTCTGCAGGGCCAACAGTCTTGCGGAGGTCGCCCGCCCGGCCGCCGCGATCAGAAAGAGCACCGCGAAGCCCAGGAGCTCGCGGTCCCAGTGGCGCCAGAGGTCGAGGGCGATCCCACCTCCGACCAGGCCGAGGAGGATGCCCACCTGGGTGGCCCGGGTTCGGTCTGCGAAATAGCGCGTGCGGATCTCGGCGGGCACCAGCGTCCCGACCCAGGAGCTCCAGGCCGGACCCGCGGCCATACCGGATCCCCAGTAGACCGCGGCCACGAGAAAGACGAGCCAGGTCGCGGCATGTCCCGAGAGCGCGAGCGCGATGAGCGGAAGGAAGGTGAGCGCCTGCACGGTGGCGCAGATCACCACCCAGCGCCGGCGCGAGCCCAATCTCCGCACCGCCGCGGGCGTCAAGAGCTGCAGGACGCCTCCGGCGAGAAGAGGCAGCGTGGAGACCAACCCCGCAGCGACCTGACCGATCCCGAGGGCCAGCGCGAACGCGGCGAGATAGGTCTCCCCCACGCCGACCATCGCGCTCCAGGCCACGCCTTCCGCGAGGATGATCCGGAGGTCTCTTCGGCGTGATCGTTCCAGGACAGGCGCCATCGTTGAGGCATCGAGACGGACGGCGTCTCACCGAGAGTCGCGGTCGTTGCCGCCGCGCGCGTTGTCTAGAGTCGCCAGTACAAGCCGGCGGTCACGGCGAACCCGGAAAGATCGAGCTGGGAATCCCCCGAACCCGCCGATCCGGTCAGCCACAGACCCTCGAGGCGGATGGATCTTCCATCGCCCAGGCGCGTCCCGATCGTCGGACCGACTCCGAACGCGTCCCCGTTGTAGAACGCGTTGTCGCTCACCTGGAAGCGCTTCCAGTCACCGGTGAACCCGGCGTCGATGCGATCGCTCAGGCCATAGAGAACGGATCCATGGGTGACGAACCCGGTCCCCGGAGTCGTCGTCGAAACTCGACCCAGATCCGACTCGGTTCTCCCATAGGAGGTGTCGTCCTTCTTCCACACTCCCTGCGTGAAGAGGCTGCCATGGAAGCGGCCGATCCTGTCCACGATGCGGAAGGAGGCTTCGAGCTGGTCGCCTTCCTCGAAGATACGCCGGCCCTCGAGCTTGTCTTC
>JAGQHR010000181.1 GCA_020431745.1 Candidatus Eiseniibacteriota bacterium | reverse complement strand
GAGGTTCGAAAGGGCGTTGGTGGATCGCCGCCAACGCCCTTCTTCCTACCGCAGCCAGATCGCAATGCCCTGCAGATTGTCCAAGGAAGCAGCCGGCGTGCGAGTAGTGGGCCGGCAGGTCGCGGCTGTCCCGCCGCCACATTGCTTCCGCGCGTACAGTTCTCAAGGCAGCTGGTTGTCCGGGTCCCGTCGCGGGTTCCACGGGACGAGCGGACGCTGGAACTCCTCCGCGGGCTGGAAGCGGGGGTGATGCTGCTCGCTCCAGCGCACCTGCACCATCCCCGTCTGCATCGCCGCTTCGTCCTCCACCGCCTCCAGAGCTGCCGCGGAGTAGTAGAACCCACCCAAACCGATCGAGTGCACGAGCGCTCGGGTCGGCCACGAAGGGAGCGGCTCGGTGAGGACGCGGATCGGTCCGCAGGCCGGGTCGGGATTCTCGTGATTGGTCGTCGGCGGGATCGTGCCGCGTCGGAGGGTGAGGCAGCTCGTGACGACCTGCAACATGGACGACCCAGCCCCGTGCTGGCCCAGCATCGATTTGATCGAGTGCACCGGGGTTTTTTCGAGCTTCGGTCCCAGGACCTCGGCGAGCGCGAGCGCCTCTGCGCGGTCGTAGATGACCGAAGAGGAGCCGTTCGCGTTGACGACGTCGACGGCTCGCCATCCCGCTTCGTCGATCGCGCCCTTCATGGCCCGGACTGCCGGGCGCAGGTCCAGCTCCGGCCGATCGTGGCTGTACTGTCGATTCTGGCCCGCGGAGGCGATGCGATATCCCGCCACCTTCGCGTAGGCACGGGCCCGCCGGCGCTGCGCGTGGGGAGCCGCTTCCAGGAGCACGGCGGCCGCTCCTTCGCCGATGACGTTCCCGTCGCGATCCCGATCGAAGGGCCGTGAAGCCCGCGTCGGGTCGTCATTGTAGCGCGTGGTCAGCGAGCCCGACGCGTTGAGCGCCGCCAGCACCTCCGGGACGAGCTCGCAGTCGGTGCCGATGACCAGCATTGCGTCGACCGCCCCCGCCTGGATCATCCGGACCGACTGTCCCAGTCCGTCGATGCCCGAGTTGCAGCCGGAGCTGGTGGTGTGGATCGGCCCACGAATGTTGAAGAAGGAGGAGACCACGCAGGCTGCCGAGTGGTGGAAGGCGTGGAACGCGGTGTGCGCGGGGACCGCGCCGGTCTCGGTGAGCTTGCGATTGAGTGTGAGCAGGTCACCCAGATTGCCGATCGAAGTGCCCACCTGCACACCCATCCGATCGGGGTCGCAGGCGTCGAGGTCGATCTCCGCGTCGTGGAGCGCCAACACCGCGCTGGCGAGTGCGAGCTGCACCGGTCGGGGCGTGCGACGTTCCAGCAGCTCGCCGTTCGCGACATAGTCGCGGAGCCGGAAGTCGCGCACCTCGGCGCCGATCTTGGACGGTGAGGTCGAGACGTCGCACAACGTGATCGGACCGAACCCGGAACGTCCTTCCAGGAGCGCGGTCCAGTAGTCATTCCGGCCCGATCCGATCGCGCTGACGGGACCGACACCGGTGACGACGGCTTCGATGGGCTGGCTCACGGTTCTCCCTTTCTCTCTCGTTCCTCGCGCGGTGGTGTCCCCGCGCACGCCGCGGCCCGGAGTCCGGCGACGGTTCGGGAGAAGCCTCCCCCGAGGCCGCCGGTTTCGGTGCGATCGCGCGACGCTGTCCCACCCGGGATCCTGGAGACAGGAAAGCTCCGCATCAACGAGGCGTCCGAGGAACAGCTGCAATCGCTGCCCGGCGTGGGACCGGCGCTCGCGGCCAGGATCGCGGCGGCCCGACGGGAACGCCCGTTCGCGAGCCCGGAAGACCTGTTGCGCGTGCCGGGGATCGGGCCGCGCACCCTGGAGAGGCTCCGGCCCCGCATCGAGATCGCCCCCGCGAGCCGCGCGGCTGGGTGACAAGGCCCTTCCCGGAATCGACCGAGGTCACGTCTGCGTGAAATCGCCCGGCTCCGATCGCTTCGCGGACCGCGGATTGCGAGGTGACCGCGGGGCAATGCGTCTTGGCGTGGCCGCGCGAAGAAAACGGGCCAGAGATGGGTCCCCACGGCCGATAGACCCCTGGGGAGAACCATCATCGCATGAAGATCGACGTCGGCCTGAAGCTGGTTCAGGCCAACCTCATCGACGAGGATCAGCTCCGTCGTGCTCGTGAAATCGAGAAGACGGAAGGAACGATCCTGACCTCCACGTTGGTCAAGCTGGGCGTGATCGCCGAAGACCGTCTCCTCCAGTTCCTCTCGGAGCTCTACGAGACGCCCCCGATCAATCTCCAGGAGATCGACCTCGATCCGTTGGTGGCCAAGCTCCTCCCCGCCGAGGTCGCGAGCAAGTTCCAGGTCGTTCCGGTGGGGCGCAACGGCCGCGTCCTCAAGGTCGCGATGGCGAATCCGGCCAACTTCTTCGCGATCGACGACATCAAGTTCATCACCGGCTGTGAGGTCTCCGTCTTCGTGGCGACGGAGGGCCAGATCAAGGTCGCCATCGATTCGCTCTACGACTCCAGCGAGACGATGCAGGACGTGATCAACTCGATCCAGGACGAGGTCGAGGTCGTCGAGCACCAGGAGGAGGACTATGACTCGGGCGGCGCCGAGGAAGCGCCCGTCGTCAAGTTCGTCAACACGCTGATCGCGGAAGCAGTGCGCCGTGGCGCCAGCGACATCCACATCGAGCCGTACGAACGGAAGCTGCGCGTGCGGTTCCGGATCGACGGTGTGCTCTACGAGATGATGTCTCCGCCCATCAAGATGAAGTCGGCGATCATCTCGCGCATCAAGATCATGGCCGAGCTGGACATCGCGGAGAAGCGCGTGCCTCAGGACGGTCGCATCAAGATCCGGCTCACCAAGAAGACGATCGATCTCCGCGTCTCCACTCTGCCCACCATCTTCGGGGAGAAGGTGGTGATGCGTATCCTGGACAAGAGCAACCTCGCGCTCGACTTGACCAAGCTCGGCTTCGATAAGCGCTCCCTCGACCGCTTCATCAAGGCGATCGAATCGCCCTACGGGATGGTCCTCGTGACGGGACCCACCGGCAGCGGAAAGACGACCACGCTCTATTCCGCGCTCTCGCGGATCAACATCCCCGACACCAACATCATGACCGCGGAGGACCCCGTCGAGTACAACATCGACGGCATCAACCAGGTCAATGTCAACGACGCGATCGACCTCACGTTCGCGGCGGCCCTGCGCGCCTTTCTCCGCCAGGACCCGAACGTGGTGATGGTGGGAGAGATCCGGGACAAGGAGACCGCGTCGATCGCGATCAAGGCCGCCTTGACCGGACACCTCGTGCTCTCGACGCTCCACACCAACGACGCGCCCTCCACGCTCAACCGTCTCATCGACATGGGCGTCGAGCCGTTCCTGGTCGCCTCGTCGGTCAACCTCATCCTGGCCCAGCGACTCGTGCGTCGTCTCTGCGAGAAGTGCAAGGAGCCGCTCGAGCTTTCCGACGAGCTCATGGCCGAGCTCGAGCTGACTCCCGACTCGACGAAGGGAGCCACGCCGTTCCAGCCCAAGGGCTGCTACGACTGCAACGACACCGGCTACCGGGGACGACAGGGGATCTACGAGGTCATGCTGATCACGCCGGCCGTGCGCGACCTGATCCTCGAGCACCGGCCGACGAGCGAGATCAAGGTCCAGGCGGTCAAGGAAGGGATGCTGACCCTCCGCATGGACGCCCTGGAGAAGCTGAAGCTGGGGATGACCTCGGTGGAGGAGGTCCTGAAGGAGTCCGCCGCCGACCAGTTGGGATGAGGCGGGTCCGGCCGAGACCGGAAGGGGCGCCTCAAGTCGGTCCCGATCGGGGCCGATCTAGAACCGGGGGACCGCCTTTCCCCGACCGGAGCCGGAAGGCCGGGCGGGAGTCGGGCCACGAAGCAAGGCAGACGATCCAGGACGATCCCGACGGATCGCCCGCGCCGGCGCGCGGGACGGTGCCGGGATTTGCCGTGGCAGTCCAACGACGGGGATACGGATGACCACACTGCACAAGCTCCTCGAACAGGTTGTCGAGCTCGGAGGCTCCGACCTGCACTTGACCGCCGGGGTGCCCCCGATGTTTCGCGTCGACGGCGCGATCCGGGCCAGCGAAGGGGAGGCGCTCACACCCGAAGCGACGGAGGAGATGATCTACTCCGTCCTCCGGGAAGATCAGAAGAAGCGCTTCGAGCAGAATCACGAGCTGGACCTCTCTTTCGGAGTGAAGGGTCTCTGCCGGTTCCGTATGAACGTTTTCCTGCAGCGGGGCGTGGTGGCCGGCGCCATCCGGCAGATCCCCTATTCGATCCCCGAGTTCGATCGCCTGGGGCTACCTCCGGCCGTCAAGGAGTTCTCCGCCCTGCCCAACGGGCTCGTCCTCGTGACCGGGCCGACCGGGTCGGGTAAGTCGACCACGCTCGCCGCGCTCATCGACCGGATCAATTCCTCGCGTCCGGGACACATCATCACGATCGAGGACCCGATCGAGTACATCCATCAGCACAAGCAGTGCATCGTCAACCAGCGCGAGGTCAACGCCGATACGCGCAGCTTCCACGAGGCGCTCAAGTACGTGCTGCGGCAGGACCCGGACGTGATTCTGGTGGGAGAGATGCGCGACCTGGAGACGATCCAGGCGGCGCTCACCATCGCCGAAACCGGACACCTCGTCTTCGCCACCTTGCACACGAACTCCTCGTTCGAGTCGATCAACCGCGTCGTCGACGTCTTTCCGGCGAGCCAGCAGAAGCAGGTCCTGGCCCAGCTCGCCTTCGTGCTCAAGGGCGTCGTGACCCAGCAGCTCATCGCCAAGCGGGGCGGACGCGGACGCATCAACGTCTCCGAAGTTCTGGTCTGCACCCCGGCCGTTTCCGCGGTCATCCGCGAAGGCAAGACCCACCAGATCTACTCGCTGATGCAGGCGGGGCAGAAGTGGGGCATGCAGACGATGAACCAGGGACTCTTCAACGCGTCCCAGAAGCGCTTCATCTCCGTCGAGGACGCGCTCGGACACAGTCCGAACCGTCAGGAGCTGGAGCAGATGTTCCAGAAGTACGATCCGATGCTGCTCGCCCGGTCCAACCGGTCGGTGGCCTGAGGGATTTCGTAGACCCGACCACGGGGAGAGGATCGCATCATGCCGGTCTACGTTTGGAAGGGAAAGGCCCCCGGGGGCCTCACGCAAACCGGTGAGCTCACCTTCGCCACCAAAGACGAGGTGATGCAGTACCTACGCCGGAAGCGAATCATCGCGAACGACATCCGCGAGAAGGGGAGCGCGCGCCGCTTTGCCCTGCCCAAGAAGGGCGTCGGCATCCGGGACCTGGTGCTCTTCACGCGGCAGTTCTCGACGATGGTGAACGCCGGTCTGCCGCTCGTGCAGTGCTTGGACATCCTCTCCAAGCAGGCCGAGAGCGCGAACTTCCGGCAGGTCGTGGCCGACGTCATGCACGACGTGGAGGCCGGTTCCACGCTGGCCGAGGCGATGGGGAAGCGGGCCGACGCCTTCGACAACCTCTACGTCAACATGGTCGACGCGGGCGAGGCGGGCGGTATTCTCGACGATATCCTGGCCCGTCTGGCCGGCTACCTGGAGAAGGCCGAGGCGCTCCGCCGCAAGGTCAAGAGCGCGCTGACCTATCCGACGGTGGTTTTGATCGTGGCACTCGGCGCGACCACCTTCATGCTCCTCTTCATCATTCCGACCTTCGCCAAGGTCTTCTCCGATTTCGGGGGCGAGCTCCCGATGGCAACGCGGATCGTGCTCAACCTCTCGAACTTCGTGAAGATGTTCTGGTGGGCGATCATCCTCGTGATCGTCGGCTCCGTCTTCACTGTCAAACGTCTCTACAAGACGGAAGCCGGGAGGCTGCGCATCGACGCCGCCCTCCTGCGGGCCCCCATCTTCGGGAACATCCTGCGGAAAGCCTCGATCGCGCGCTTCACGCGGACCCTCGGCACCATGATCTCCTCGGGCGTGCCGATCCTCTCCGCGCTCGACATCACCGCACGCACCGCGGGCAACCGGATCATCGAGAACGCGATCCTCCTGACCAAGGGCTCGATCGGAGAGGGCGAGACCATCGCGGCCCCGCTCAAGGAGTCGAAGGTCTTCCCACCGATGGTGGTCCAGATGATCGCGGTCGGCGAGGAAACGGGCGCGCTCGACAAGATGCTCGACAAGATCGCGAACTTCTACGACGAGGAAGTGAACGTCGCGGTCGACACCCTGACCTCGATCATCGAGCCGGTCATGATCGTGGTCATGGGAACCCTCGTCGGCGGCATGGTGGTGGCGATGTACATGCCGATGTTCAAGCTCGTCAACGTGATCGCGCCGGGACACTAGCCGGGCATCGTACCGCGCGGTCGGTCGCCCGTGAGGGGCGGGCGGTCCCCAAGCGGTCCGGTCCGAAGAACCTTCCGTTCCTCCCCGGGACAGGTCCCCGGGGAGGAACGAAGCAAGCGGGAGGGCAGGGATGCTCGATCTGGCGCGGCTCCGTGTCTACCGGATCCTGCTCTATCTCGCGGTGTCGGTGCTGATCGCCGGAACCGTCACCCTCGAAGCGGTCGATCGACTGGAGACCGT
>JAGQHR010000180.1 GCA_020431745.1 Candidatus Eiseniibacteriota bacterium | reverse complement strand
ATCCGGGGTCCCCAACAGAGGAGGGAACTCGCGCGCCCGCCTTGCGTTTATCGCGAGGTTGCAAAAAAAGCAGCGAGCGTCCAGCTCCGTTGAGGTGGGGTCGTCGAAGAGGCCGCGCACGCGGCTTCGGTGGAGGTAGGAGGAGCGATGCATCCCGACATTCGGGAGATCCAATCGGTCATCGAGGCGGAATCGGGCACCATCCAGGATGTGCTGGGGGAAGTCGGAAAGGTCATCGTCGGGCAGAAGCATCTCGTCGAGAGCCTGCTCGTCGGACTCCTCGCCGACGGACACATCCTCCTCGAAGGAGTGCCGGGTCTGGCGAAGACGCTCTCGGTGAAGACGCTTGCTGATACCCTCGATCTCAGCTTCGCCCGCATCCAGTTCACGCCCGACCTTCTGCCCGCCGACCTTACCGGGACTCTGGTCTACAGCCCCAAGACCGGGGACTTCGAGACCCGCCGCGGCCCCATCTTCGCGAGCCTGATTCTCGCCGACGAGGTCAACCGTGCCCCCGCCAAGGTGCAGAGCGCGCTGCTCGAGTCGATGCAGGAGAAGCAGGTCACGATCGGGACGACGACGTACGAGCTGCCGAAGCCCTTCCTCGTGCTCGCGACACAGAACCCGATCGAGCAGGAGGGGACCTATCCGCTCCCGGAAGCCCAAGTCGACCGATTCATGCTCAAGCTGAAGGTCACGTACCCGACCAAGGACGAGGAGCGACGGATCCTCGAGCAGATGTCGGGCGCGAAGCCACCGCGGGTGCGCAAGGTCGCGACCGCGGAGCAGATCGTGAAGGCACGCGAAGCAGTGCGGATGATCTACGTCGACGAGAAGATCCGAGAGTACGTGCTCGATCTGGTGGCGGCCACGCGCCGGCCCGAGGACTTCGGGCTCAAGATCTCGGGTCTCATCGCTTACGGAGCCTCGCCCCGCGCCGGGCTCTTCCTCATCCACGCCGCGCGCGCCCACGCCTTCCTCCAGGGACGGGCCTACGTCACGCCGGAGGACGTCAAGGCGCTCGCGCTCGACATCTTCCGTCATCGGATCCTGCTCACGTACGAGGCGGAGGCCAAGGAGGTCACGTCGGAAGATCTGGCTCGTCAGATCCTGGAGCACGTGACGGTGCCGTGACGGCTGCGAGCGCGAAGGAACAGGGCCTGTCATGGTGAAGCCGAGCCGATCGAAGAAGACGCGCGACGACCTCTTCTGGGAGTCGGAGGAGGCGCGTCTCTCCGAGGTGGAGGACGAAGAAGAAGCCGCCATGCGCATCCTGCGCGGGGTGCGCAAAGTCGAGATCTCCAGCCGCCGCCTCGTGCAGGAGATCTTCGGCGGTGAGTATCACTCCGCGTTTCGCGGACAGGGGATCGAGTTCTCCGAGGTCCGCGAATACGTCGCCGGCGACGACGTGCGGCTCATCGACCGCAACGTCAGTGCCCGGATGCAGCATCCCTACATCAAGATCTTCCACGAAGAGCGCGAGCTCTCGGTCATCTTCCTCGTTGATCAGTCGGGTTCGACGCGCTTCGGCAGCACGGGCAAGACTCGCGCCGAGGTCGCGGCCGAGCTGGTCGCGATCCTCGCGTTCTCCGCGATCAGCAACAACGACAAGGTGGGGTGCTGTCTCTTCAGCGACGAGGTGGAAAAGTGGGTGCCGCCCGGAAAGGGTCGCCGGCACGTGCTCCACGTGGTGCGTGAGGTCCTCTTCGGCCGGCCCCACGGCCGGGGCACGAACATCGCGGCCGGGCTCGAGATGGTGGCGCGCATCCAGAAGCGGCGCAGCGTGCTCTTCGTCGTCAGCGACTTCTTCGATCGCGGCTTCGAAGCGGCCTTGAGCGTGGCGGCGCGTCGTCACGAGGTGATCCCGCTGGTGCTCGTCGATCCGGCCGAACGGGTCCTCCCGAATGTCGGGCTGGTCGAGATCGAGGATTTGGAGACGGGCGAGCGGCGGCTCATCGACAGCTCCGATCCCAAGGTACGGCGTGCCTACGCCCAGGGATTCGAACGCTTCGAGAAGGACGAAATCCCCAAGGCGTTCCGGCGGGCCAACGTCACTCCGGTGTGGATTCCGCTGGACGGCGACGTCCTGGCACCCCTCCACAAGTATTTCCGGGCGCGCGTGCGCCGGCGGATGGAGGGGCGATGACCGGGGCGGAACACGGATCGGTGGGCGCCTCCGGTTCAGGCGATCGCATCCCATTCGGCTCGCTCGCGGGCGACGCGGTCGTCAGGGTCGCGCCACGCGCGGCGGTCGGCGGAACCGTGCCCTCCGGTGCGGCGCTCTCGAGAGTCGGGTTCGTCGCCGCGGTCGGGGTCGGCGCGCTCGGGATCGCTGCGTTCTTCATCGGGGAGCCGCGTCCCCTGCACGCGGCGTGGCGACCGGCGCAGGATTTGTCCTTCCGGGTGAGCGCCACTCCCGACACGATCACGGTCGGGGATCCCATCGATCTCGAGCTCGAGGGAAGCGCCCCGACGGATCTTCCGATGCTCTGGCCGGAGCTGGCGGACTCCGTCGGTTCGTTCGCCATCCTCGAGATCACTCCGCCGGTCCGGACCGAGGAGGAAGGACGCGCGAAGATCCACCAGACCGCGACGCTCACGCTTTATCGCGCGGGCGCGCACGAGCTGCCGGCGATCCCGCTTCTCGCGGTGCAGGGAGGCGATACCCTCGTGGCGTACGGGGCGACGCCCACGGTCGTGGTGCGATCCCTCCTGCCCGCTGACGATCCGAATCTCCAGAATCCCCAGACCGCGCTCGCGCAGCTCAAGGACATCAAAGGTGTCGTGCCGCTCGAACCGTCCCGTTGGTGGATCTGGCTGGTCGGGGGGCTCGTGCTGGTCGGCCTCGGGTACGGGATCTATCGCTTCCTTCGTTCCCGGAAGCGTGCGGAAGCCGTCCTGCCCGCAGTTCCGCGCACGCGCACCGTGCTGAGCCCGGAGGCGGAGTTCGAGCAGGGATTGACCAAGTTGCGGGCGTTGCTGGAGCAGGGCGAGGTGAAGGAGTTCTACGCCGGCCTCTCGCTGCTCCTGCGCACCTACCTGGAGCGGCGATATCAGATGGTGGCGTTGGAGGCAACCCGCACCGAGCTGCTCAATGCGGTCCGTGAGCACCCGTATCTGGAAGCAGACGACGAACGGTGGCTGCACGAGTTCCTGAACGAAGCGGATCTGGTGAAGTTCGCCCGGCTCGATCGTCTTCTGGAAGATGCCCGCGCGCGAGCCGATGCCTCGCTGGACTGGGTCCGCGCGACGACCAAACGAGAGGCCGAACGAAAGGCTCGGATCGCGCGTGCCCAGAGCGCGACCGGTGCGGGGGGGCCGCCACCGGGAACACCGTCTCCGGGTGCTCCATCGGCATCTTCCACGAGCGCGCCTGCGCAAGACTCGCCAACGGCGTCGCCGATCGGTGCGGGCCCGGTCCGGGCCGCCGGGCCGTCCCATCCTGCGCCCCAGGATGGCTCCGATTCGGAACGCGCGTCGACGGCGGGCACGCCGCGAGGGGAGGGCCGCTCGTGAGCTTCGCCTATCCCGCGCTGCTCTTGCTCTTGGCGATTCCACCGCTTCTCTTGTGGCTGCGCATCTGGCGTCGCCGGAAGTTCGAACCGAGCGTGGCCTTCTCGAACCTCGGTCTCGCGTCCGTACCGACCGGGTGGCGGGTGCGTGGATCCCGCGTGCTGCCGTGGTTGCGGCTGGTCGCGCTCCTGCTGCTGGTCGTCGCGTTGGCGCGGCCGCGCAAGGGGGAGAGCGAGGTCGAGGTCACCTCCGAAGGTATCGACATCGTGATCGCGCTCGACATCTCGGGGAGCATGAAAGCCGAGGATTTCCAACCCAACAACCGTCTCTTCGTGGCCAAGCGGGAAGCCAAACGGTTCATCGAAGGACGGACCAGCGATCGCATCGGGCTCGTCGTCTTCGCGTCGAACAGCTACACCCAGTGTCCTCTCACGACGGACTACCACGTGCTCGAGGGTTTGATCGACGACGTCAAGTTCGGAGACATCCAGGACGGGACCGCGATCGGGATGGCGATCGCGAACGGCGTCAACCGGCTCAAGGACATTCCGGGAAAGAGCCGCATCCTGATCCTGCTGACCGACGGGCAGAACAACGCCGGTGCGGTCGATCCGGTGACCGCGGCTGAGCTCGCGAAATCGGTCGGGGTCCGCATCTACACGGTGGGGGTCGGTGCCGAACAGGAAGCACCCTATCCCGTCGATGATCCGATGCTGGGTCGGCACTACGTCTATCTTCCCGCGCAGATCGACGAGGAGACGCTGCAGAAGGTGGCGGATCTGACCGGAGGGGAGTACTTCCGCGCTACCGACTCGGAGGCGTTGGAGCAGATCTACGAGCGGATCGATCAACTGGAGAAGACGAAGGTCGAGACCCGTGAGTGGGTCAACTACTCCGAGTTCGGCTCCTATCTCGTGTTGCCTGCGCTCGCCCTCGTGCTTCTGGAAGTCGTGCTCGGCGCTTCGATCTTCCGGAGGCTGCCATGAGATTCGGAGCGCCCCACTGGCTGCAGCTCCTCTGGTTGCTCCCGTTGTTGGCGGCTTGGGTGATCTGGAGCCTGCGGCGGAGAGAGCGCGATCTGGCGCGCTGGTGTCCGCCGGCGCTCCAGGGACGGATGACGCCCTCCCGCCGGACCTGGGCCGGGCAGGCGCGGCTCGTGCTCCTCCTGCTGGGCGTGCTCTTCCTCGTGCTAGCGGCCGCGCGCCCGCAAGTGGGGAGCCGGGTCCTTTCGGTCAAGCGCAGCGGCATCGACGTCATCGTCGCGCTCGATCTCTCGGAATCGATGCTCGCAGAGGACCTCAAACCCAATCGCGTGACCCGGGCCCGACAGGAGATTCAGTCGTTGATCGATCGGCTGCGCGGGGATCGCATCGGTCTCGTCGCCTTCGCCGGCGACGCGTTCGTCCAGTGCCCCCTCACCTTGGACTACGCTTCGGCGCGCATGTTCCTGCGCTTCATGGATACCGATCTGGTGCCGGTCCCGGGAACGGCGATCGCCCGGGCGATCGAGGTCGCGACCGACTCGTTCGAGAAGTCCGAGGACAAGTTCAAGGCCCTCGTCCTGATCACGGACGGGGAAGACCACGAGGGCGAGGTCGACGCCGCGGTGCAGAAGGCCAAGGAAGCCGGCGTCCGGATCTTCGCCGTCGGAATCGGGACGCAGAAGGGAGAACCGATTCCGGTGCGGGACGACCACGGTCAGCTCAAAGACTACAAGCGGGACGCCAAGGGAGAGGTGATCCTGAGTCAGTGCGATCCGGCCCAGCTGGAATCGATCTGTCGCGCCACCGGGGGACGCTATGTGGACGGCAGCGCCGGGGGCTTGGCTCTCGATCGGCTCCACGGGGAGATCCAGGGCATGGAGCAGAAGGAGATGGAGGGGGGCGTGGTGACCCAGTACGAGGATCGCTACGGCTACTTCGTGGCGGCGGGCTTCTTCTTTCTCGTTCTGGAGTGGCTGCTCTCCGATCGTCGCCGTCGCCGGCTCTCCCTGGCCCGCGCCGCTGTCCTCGCGCTGGTCGCCGCTGGGGCGGTCGCCGGCGGGGCGCGCGCCGACGACGGGAAGAAGCTGTACGAAAAGGGGAGCTACCCCGAGGCGCGCGACCATTACGAACGATACAACGCCGAGCATCCGCAGGACGCACGCGGCGACTACGACCTGGGGACGACCCTCCATCGCACGGGCGAGCTCAAACCTGCCGAGGATGCGCTGCAGCGGGCGCTGCGATCGGACGATCCGGAGATCCGTTCCCGCGCGTTCTACAACCTGGGCAACACCCAGGCGAAGCAGGGCGATCTGCCGGCGGCGCTCGAATCCTACAAGAACGCGTTGCGGATCAATCCCAACGATCCGGACGCCAAGTTCAATCTGGAGCTGGTCGATCATCTGCTGCAGTCTTCGCCGCCCGATTCCTCCCAGCAGAATCAGCAGCAGAACCAACAGAATCAGCAGAACAAGGATCAGCAGGACCAGAACCAGCAAGACCAGAACCAGCAGGATCAGGACCAGCAGAATCAAGATCAACAGCAGGACCAACAGCAGGATCAGAACCAGCAACAGGATCAACAGCAGGAGCAAGACCAACAGAACCAGGACCAGGACCAGCAGCAGTCCGAGGATCAGCAACAGGCCCAGCAGAATCCGCAGGACGAGCAGGATCAGAAGGAGCAGGATCAGCAGCAGGGCGAGCAGCAGCAGGATCAAGACCAGGACGAGCAGATGGGCCAGGCCGGGGAACAGTCGGATGAGGAAAAGAAGGACCAGGCGCAGAACACCATGCCCCAGCCCCAGGATCTGAAGATCTCTCCCGAGGAGGCCCGCCGCATCCTCGAAGCGCTCCAGCAGCAGGAGGTATCGCTCCAGGCCGAGCGCATGAAGGCGAAGTCGCGCAGCACCAAGGTGGAAAAGGACTGGTGAGGTCGAGGGGGAGGCGAGCGGTGGACGGACGGAGCCACGGAACCACGGGCCGGACCGGCCGCCTCGGCAGGCTCGCGTCGTGGCGGGCCGCGGTCCTCTGTGGTTTGCTCGCGGTCCTCCTGCCGGCGCTCGCGTCCGCGGCCATCCAGGTCAAGCTCGAGCTGTTTCCCGACACCGTCGAGC
>JAGQHR010000017.1 GCA_020431745.1 Candidatus Eiseniibacteriota bacterium | reverse complement strand
GTTCGGGAACGGTCGTCTCCGCGCGACCTACGAGCCCCCGTCTCCCGGCAGCGATGGAAACGGCGGCGACGTAACCGGCGGCAGTAGAAACGGCGGCGACGACACCGGAAGCACCGGAAACGGCAGCGACGGAGCCGGCGACGACGGTAACGTCGAGGCCCGCACCATCGATGCGGGCGGAAGCCCGTATCAGGATGAAGTGAGGATCCGCGTCGCTCCCTGGCCCGGTCTGTCGGGAGAATCGATCGCCGCCTACCCCTCGTTCCACTTCGTCGACACCTACGACACCGACGACGTCATGGAAGCCGCGCTCGACCCGACGCGATCTCCCGAGAGGCGCGGCTACGAGTGCGACGTCTACGTCGTGGAGCACAAGAGCCCGGTCGCCTGGGGCGGCAATACCGATCTGATCGACGCTACCGGAGTGGTCGAGACGATCACGCTCAACGCAGGGTCGATCGCGGACAATCGCGTGGCCGTTTGGTCCGGCGGACTGGACGCCGGACCACTCGTCAGCAACGCCTACGACATCGTCTACGACTTCGGGCGCGACGGGCGGCTCGATCCCGGGGATCTCATCGACGGATTCGACGCAAACCGGGCCGGTGCCTTCGTGGTCAAGGATCTGAACGCGCCCGGACCGTACGCGGTCTCGCAAGGCGACTATTCGGCCGGCACCTACCTGACTCAGCGCACCTACTATCCCAGCAACCTGGCTCAGCTCGGGGCCGTGCCCCTGGTCACGATCGGTCACGGCAACGGCCACCAGTACACCTGGTACGGCTATCTGGGTCAGCACCTCGCCTCGCACGGCTACGTGGTGATGAGCTATCGGAACAACACCGGTCCGGGAATCGAGACGGCTTCGACCACCACCTTGACCAATCTCGACTATCTCCTGACCCATCTCGATTCCGTGCTCGGCGGCGTCCTCGCGGGACACCTCGACACGCACCGGATCGGATGGATCGGACACAGCCGGGGCGGCGAGGGCGTGGTGCGCGCCTACGATCGGATCTTCGACGGCGCCTGGTCCCCACAGGGCTATGAGATCGATGACGTCCGGGCCGTCGCGAGCATCGCCCCGACGGTCTATCTGACCGCCGCGGAGTCGGATCCTCACGACGTCAGCTACTACCTGATCGTCGGGGGCGCGGACGGCGACGTCACGGGCCGCCCCGATCTGCCGGGCGACCAGTACTTCCGGATTTCCGACCGCTCGCTCGGGATCTCCCAGACCAGCTATGTCCACGGTGCGACCCACAACGACTTCAACTGCTGCGGCTTCGACGATGGCATCGGTCCCGATCAGATCGGCCGCCCCGAGGCCCAGCGCGTCGCGAAGAGTTACTTCCTCGCGCTCATGCAGCTCTATCTCGACGGCAACCCCGCGACTCGGGAGTTCTTCACCCGGATGTACGACGACCTTCCTCCGTCCGGCATCGCTCCCGAAGTGGAAATCGCCACCACCTTCCGGGAGGTCGACCAGGTCGGCAACTTCGTGATCGATGACTTCCAGACCCAACCGGCCCTGGGCACGAGCAGCTCGAACGGCACGGTAACGATGACGGTCGCGAACGCCCACGAAGGACTGAACGAGGACGCCGACGTGTCCTACACCTGGACGCCGTCCGACCCCATGAACGGGATGATCTTCTACTCCGGAAGCGGCGACTTCAGTCGCGGGCTCATCTTCGATCACCCGACGATGGAGACTCGGTGGATCGAGTTCGAAGTCGTGCCCGCCTTCCGCGATGTCCGCGACCATCGGCATCTTTCGTTGCGCGCCTGCCAGGGAACCCGTCATCCGGAAACCGTCGCGCTCGACGATGCCCATTCCTTCGCAGTCACGCTGCGGGACGAGAACGGGGTCTCGAGCACCGTCGCCTTCGGATCCTGGGGCCAGCTCACGCCGCTCTATCCCCGCACCGGATCGGGGGTGGGCGCCGGATGGGTCAACGAGATGAACACCGTGCGCATCTCGCTCGCCGAGTTCGAAGCCGACGGCTCCGGGATCGATCTCTCGCGCATCGCCGCGGTCCGGATCGAGCTGGGCGCGCCCTACGGATCCCCCCGCGGTCGCATCGGGCTCGACGACGTGATGTTCACCCTCGACTGAGCGCCGTCCGAGCGCACTCCGTCGACCGGGAACGCGGTCCGGAACGTGCACACCGCATCCTTGTGGGCAGAGAGCGAGGGATCTGCTTGGAGACACCCCCGGGCGGTGCCACAATCCACACCGAGAGACGATTCCCGCTGCTCCCCTCGTGGGAGGCGCGGAGGTCGGACTCGATCGGGACGGCGGCCGCGGTCAGTCACGATTCCATACGCTCGACTCGGTAGTACCCCACGAAGACGATCGGAGACTCGTCATGCCAAAGCTTCGTCCCCGGCCTCGGCTCGCCTCACGTCTGCTCGGTTCGCTCGGGTTGGTCACGATCCTCCTCTCGGGCTGCGGAGGCGGAAGCGACTCCGGTCCCACGGGGACGGAGGACCCCGATCCCGAAGAAAACCAGAGCACGATGAGCGCAACGGTCAACGGGCAACCCTGGACGCCGACCGCGGACGGGATACGCGCCGAGGCGTTGGACGACGTTCCGGGCGGCTACCGCATCCTCGGAACCTATCCTTTGGGCGCCGGCGGACGAACCATCGACCTCGAGCTCTACAACATCGACGCGCCGGGCACCTATCCCCTGGGAGTCAACGCAACGGTCTTCGGCGGATACGCCTCGGTCCAGAACACTTCGGGGAGCTTGTGGCACACGCGCTACAGCGGCGCGTCGGGAGAGGTCGTCGTCACCCAGGTGGCCGGAGCCCACATTGTCGGCACGTTCTCCTTCACCGCGACCCCGTTTCCGTCGAACCCGGCCACCGGATCAGTGGACGTGACGGCCGGAGCGTTCGATGCGATGGTGGAAGGCACGGTGCTCCCCGTTCCGGACGACACCGGGAGTTCGCTCAGCGCATCGTTCGGCGGGACCGCGTTCACCGCCTCCACGATCGCCGTCACGCTCAATCCCGGGCGCAAGCAAATCAGCGTGCTCAACACCGACTTCAACATGTTGATCCTGTTGGACGCCGTCGAGGCCCCCGGCGTCTACCCGCTGGCACCGGGATCGCCCTCGCGAACCGCCGCCGTCACCGCCGGAAGCGAAGCCCCGGCCGGGACCAACTGCTGTTGGACGTCGATCCCCGATGCCGAAGGACAGGTGACCGTGGCCGCCCTCACCGCGAATCGGATGACCGGCTCTTTCGAGATGCGCCTGCTTCCGCAACCGGGCTCGCCCGCGGGAGACACGCTCGCGATCACGACCGGAACGTTCGACCTGGGGCTCGTCCAGCGCTGATCGTCCGCGCGAGCGCGGAGGCAACCACAGGGAAGCACGGCGGGCGACGCTATTCGGCGCGGTGCTTCTCCCGCAGCTCGCGCAGGCCGCGGATCTCGGACTCGCTCATCCCGTCCGGGAGCACGATCTCGATCCGTGCGATGAGATCGCCGCGCTCCTTCGATCGCGGAGCCCGCGGCATCCCCTGCCCCCGGAGACGGAAGGTCCGCCCGGACTGGGTTCCGGCGGGAATCTTCAGCTTCACGGCGCCCTCGAGCGTGGGAACCCGGACTTCGCCGCCGAGCGTCGCGACGTAGAAGTCCACCGGCACGTCCGTGAGCAGGTCGTCCCCCTCGACATCGAATCGGGGATCGGGCATGACCTCCACGACCAGGTAGAGGTGGCCCGACTGGCCGGTGCCCCGTCCGGTTTCTCCCTGTCCTTGGAGCCGTACCCGGGATCCCGTCCGGACGCCGGCCGGAATCCGAGCCTGGATACGGCGGCCGTCGACCTGGAGGCTGCGTGCTGCCCCGGCGAACGCTTCGACGAGCGTGATCTCCACACGCGCCTCGACATCACGGCCGTGACGGGACCTTTTGGAGGAGCGCGATGCCTGCGCCGTGTCCTGCCAGCCGAAGATGGAGCGGAAGAAGTCGGAGAACGGGGAGTCCTCCTCGAAGAGGTCCTCGAATCGATCCGCCCCCTCGGCCGTTCTGAACGGCGAGCCGGGAGATCCGCGCCGACCGGATCCGGTCTGCCATCGATCCCAGCCGAAGGAACCGTTCGCCCCCTGCTTCTGCCACTGCTGATACTGCGCCCGCAGCTCGTCGTACTTGCGGCGGCGCTCGGAGTCGCGCAGCACCTCGTACGCTTCGTTCACGACCTTGAACCGGCTCTCCGCCGCCTTGTCGTCGGGGTTGACGTCCGGATGGTGCTGGCGGGCCAGCTTGCGATAGGCCCGCTTGACCGCCGCCTCGTCCGCATCCGGCGTCACGCCGAGGTCCTGGTAGTAGTCCCTGAACTCCAACGCGTTTTCCCTCTTCGATTTCGAGCTTCGACCGACCGGAAGTCGAGCCGATCGGGGCCATCCCTACGACGGCGTTTCATCCATGTTTCGATGCAGCACCGCACCGCCGGGTTGGGCCTCGACGCGAGGCCGGACCGGGCCGGCGGAACCGTCTGGTCACGGTGCGGATCGCGGCGTACCATCCTCCGACGGTGCACGGACGGCAACCCCGAACGACGATCCCGTCGAAGGAGTGATCGAAATGTTCGAATCCCGACCAGGATGGACCCGCGCTCTGCTCATGCTTCTCGCCGCCGGCGGAGCGCTCGCCCACGCGACCGTCGCCCACGCGGCCGTCGTCGAGCAGTCTTTCGCCTATGCGGACGGCGACACCCCGCTCGAAGGCTACGTGGCGTACGACGACGCCATCTCCGGGGCACGCCCGGGCGTCCTCGTGATCCACCAGTGGATGGGATTGACCGACTACGAGAAGATGCGCTGCCGGATGCTGGCCGAGCTGGGCTACGTCGCGTTCGCCGCCGACGTCTACGGCAAGGGCGTCCGTCCGACGACGATGGAGGGCGCGTCCGCCGAGGCCGGGAAGTACTACGGCGACCGCGCACTGCTGCGTCATCGCGTGGGGGTGGCGCTCGAGTGGCTGGCCGGCAAGCACGATCCTGCCGGAAAGGACGGCGGGGCGTTTGCCCACGTCGATCATCAGAAGGTAGCGGCGATCGGGTACTGCTTCGGAGGGGGGGCCGCCCTCGAGCTGGCCCGCTCGGGGGCCGACCTCGCCGGAGTGGTGAGCTTCCACGGAAGTCTCGACACCCCCGATCCCGCCGATGCGAAGAATATCCGGTGTCCGCTGCTGGTACTCCACGGCGCGGACGATCCCTACGTTCCAACGGACAAGGTGGAAGGCTTCATCAAGGAGATGCGCGACGCCCAAGTCGACTATCAGGTCGTGCTCTACAGCGGCGCCGTCCACAGCTTCACGTTGCAGAACGCCGGAGACGATCCTTCGAAGGGAGCCGCCTACAACGCGAAGGCGGACGCACGGAGTTGGATCGCGATGAAGGCCTTCTTCGCGGAGATCTTCGGCTCGCACTGAGGATGACGCAGAGGATGTCGCACGGTCGGCGTGCCATCCGAGGGGACCGAAGCGTTCCCCGCACCGGGGCGTGATCGGCGCCCGATGACCGAAAGGAGGAACGGCGACCCATGAGTCCCGAATCGACCCGCAGGCTCTATCGCTCGCGGACGGACAAGAAGATCGCCGGCGTCTGCGGCGGACTCGCCGCGTACTTCGGCATGGACCCGGTCATTCCGCGGATCATCTGGGTCGTGCTCATTCTGGGAGCCGGCGTCGGCTTGCTCGCCTACCTGATCTGCTGGCTCGTCATCCCCCAGGAGCCCGAGGGCGGTGCCAGCTGATTGTCGGAACCTCGAGATGGGTTCCGACTCGTACGATGACCTCCCTAGCGCCGGAACGCCCGCCTTTGCCCGGTCGCCGGGACCGCCTCCGGCATCCAAGTCAGGGACTTTCGCCTTGCCCGGTCGGGCGCGCGAACCGATAGATGTCCAAAGAAGAGTCGGTCCTCGGTGCCGCGACTGCGGCGCCCGGCCCGCCAGAAATCCCGGATCACCAAAGTCCCGGAGCAGAGGAGCCACCGATGGGTCGGATACTCGTGGGAGCCTTGATCGCGATTGCCGTGGTCTTCGGCCTCATGTCGGTCATGCACAAGAAGGGGGCCGAGTCTCCCGCCACGATCCGCCAGGAAACGGCGCTCATCTCCACCGTCACCGGTGGTGAGCGCATCGAGCTGGCGCAGCACGTTCCCGACCAGGGGGTCGCGGTCGTGGAGTTCACCGCGGACTGGTGAAGCGGCTGCCGTCAGCTCAAGCCTCAGTTGGAGGCCCTCGTCCAGTCCAAGAACGTCCCTCTCCTCAAGGTCGATATCGTGCGCTGGGGCTCGCCCGTCGCTGAGCAGTACGGGATCCAGCAGTTGCCGAGCCTCTGGATGTATCGCGACGGTGAGCTCGTGAGCCGGGACTCGCCCACCGTTTTCCGTCAACTCTCGACGCTCTGATCCGCTTCAGACGATGGGAAAGTCGAGGCCCGCCGGACCGGGCTTTCCCATCGTGCGGCACATCGCCATCACCTGCCCCTGATGCTGGTAGATGTGCATCTGGGTCCGCAGGAGGATCAGGGCCGGAACCAGGATCCGCCGGTTGTCCGGCCAGGTGAGCATCTCCCTCGGTTCATTCCACGCTTCGTCGGTAGAGTTGCGCAGATCGTCCTCCGTTTCGCCGGCCACCACGACACGAAACTGCTCCAGCGCCTCGACGGTGGGAAACCTCCCGTCCCCCTCGTCGGACTCCTGCCTTGAAACGTAGGTTCCGCGCACGACCCGCATCCAGTACTGCTCGGCCCCGATGACGTGCTCCAGCTGCTCGTGGACGGTGGGATACCCGAATCCCGGCAGCTCGCGCCTCAGCTCATCGGCGGTCAGCTCCCGACAGTGCCGGAGGAGCCCGGCGAGGCTCTGATGGGCCCGGACATGAATGTCGAGCAGTGCGTTTCGGCAATACACGGTTCCCTCCTCGTCCCGAATCGGAGTGCGACGGCGCGTGAATCTCGTCGACGGCCGGCGACGAGAATACCTCAGCTCGTTGGTCCGATACGCCGCGGCTTCGCGAAGTTCGCTTGCCGGATCGAGCGCCGGCCAGCGCTTCGCGCTTCCCGTGAAGCGAGTAGGACATTTTGTCGATGTGACGTCATACCCCTCGGACAAACTGCCCCCGCCCTCCCATCACCCGGACACGACTGCCGCCGTAACAATTTGTCTCTCTTTGTCTTAGATAGCATGACGAAAAGGCACGGGGCTTGTACGCAGCGGGTGGCCCGTGGCGTCCCAAGGGAACTGCCGGGTCGTCGTGGGCCACGAGCGATTGACGGAACTCCAGTGATGGAACTCCAGGAGGTAGGTGATGAGTGATCGGCCCGAACGGTCCGTCCCGGGCGTCGAGCATGACGTTCAAGACGAGATCCTGCACGAACACGCCAGCCTGAAGGAACTGCTCAAGCGGCTCGAAGCCGCGGCTACCCTCGAGCAGATGGAAAAGGACCTGCAGCGCCTGGAGGCGCTCTTGCGGGACCACTTCGCGGCCGAGGAAGAGCGCCTGTTCCCCAAGCTCCTGGACGAAGCTCCCCAGCATGACGCGTTCGTCAAGGGGCTGATCGAAGAGCACACCAAAATGATCCGCCACGTGGTCGAGCTGCGAGCCGCGGTCGAGCCGGGAGCGGATTTCCCCACGGTCGTTTCGGATTCGGCTGGTCTGGTAGCGGAACTCCGCAATCACGAAGAGAGGGAGAACGAGGTCATTCTGGACACGTTCTTCCGCGATACCGGGATCGGCGGCTGAGAACCGGTCCGAACTTCCAGCGCTAGCTCGCGGGGCATCTGAGGAAACGGAAGCGGCGACGGACGGATGTCGTCGCCGCACGGATTGCCTACGACCCCACCGGGGCTAGGGAGGAGATGAGGAGAGAATGAGCGCTTCGACAACATCGGAACTGGCGCCTCAGACGGACCCGAAGGCCGGCGGCCCCGCTCCGTTGCGGCTGGACCAGCATATCGTCGAGATCGTGAGCGACTCCGGCGAAGGCGCCCAGAAGGCGGGGCAGACCTTCGGAGCCGTCAGCGCCAAGATGGGCAACGGCGTCTGGACGGTCGAGATCATCCCGGCCGAGATCAAGCCCCCGGCCCGATCCCGCGCGGGCGCCAGCGGAATCCGCGTGCGCCTCGGTTCGAAACCGATCACCAATATGGGCGACGAGGCCGACCTGGTCGTGGCGTTCAACGAGCAGGTGCTCTACGGACGTGTCGAGCAGGGCGCGTACAAGCCCGGCACCAAAATCCTCCTGGAGAACCGTTGGGCCACCGATGGACTCGACGAGATCCGCGAGCAGTACGCCAAAGCCCTGGCCGACTTCCGGAGCCAGGGCTTTGACGTTATCGAGCTTCCGATGGAAGAAGAGTGCCGCAAACTCACGAAGAACCCGCGTCTCGGCAAGAACATGTTCGTGGTGGGAATGCTCTGCCACATCTACGAACGCGACCTGGACAAGGTGAACGACGAGGTGGCCTTCGTCTTTGCGAAGAAGGGCGCGAAAGTCATCGAGCTCAACCAGCAGTTGCTCCGGGCCGGCGCCGAGTTCGCGAAAGCGAATCTACCTTTCCGTTTCCACATCGCCCCCTGGGAGAACGAGAAGCCGATGGTCGTGATGAACGGCAACCAGGCCCTCGCTCTCGGGATCATGGCCGCGGGAATCGAGACGGTCGCGATGTATCCGATCACGCCGGCGACGTCGGTCTCCCACCATCTCGGGTCGGTCTATCCGGCCGTCGGCGGATGCCTCCATCAGGCGGAGGACGAGATCGCCGCGATCGGGTTCGCCATCGGCGCGAGCTACGCCGGCAAGACCGCCGCGACGGTGACGTCCGGCCCCGGTCTGGCGCTCAAGACCGAGTTCCTCGGCCTCGCCGTCATGGCGGAGATTCCCCTGGTGATCATCGACGTCCAGCGCGGCGGTCCCAGCACCGGACTTCCGACCAAGGTGGAGCAGGGCGATCTGCTCGCCGCGCTGCACGGCACGCCCGGGGATGCACCCAAGATCATTCTGGCGGCGTCGACCATCGAAGAGTGCTACCACTTCGTGATCCTCTCGAGGCGTCTCGCCGAAGCCTTCCGTGGCCCGGTCATCCTCCTCACGGATGCCAACCTCGCGACCGGGGTGTCACCCTTCCCGCGTCCGCCGGCAAAGGAAGAGTGGTTCGCGCCGCCGCTGGACCAATCGCCCTGGAGCGAGGGTCTCAAGCCGTACGCCTGGAATCCGGAAACGGGGCTCTCCCCTCGGCCGATTCCGGGACAGGTCGGCGGCGAGTACGTGCTGACCGGCCTCGCCCACACGGACGAGAGCCACGTCGCGTACGACCCGACCTCCAACCAGACCGGTTGCGAGATGCGCAGCCTCAAGCTGGCCGCGCTGCAGAAGACGCTCAAGCCACCCAAGGTTCACGGGGATCCGGAGGGAGACCTTCTCGTGGTGGGATGGGGTTCGACGCTGGGAGCGATCGAGGAGGCCGTGGACCGACTGCGCGCCGAGGGGTTCCGCGTGTCTTCGGTCCACCTCCGGTTCCTCTCTCCGCTCGAGCCGGGGTTGGCCGAGATCTTCAAGCACTTCAAATCGATCCTGTCCGTCGGCATCAGCTACAACGACCCCCCGGACGGACCGCTCATGAACGAAGAGACGCGACGGCACGCCGCGCTCACTGTCGTGCTGCGGGAGCACACCCGGATGGACATCGACAGCTGGGGACACTGCTATGGACAACCGCTCACTCCGGGAACGATCTATGCGGAGCTGCGGCAACGGCTCACGCGATAGAAGGGAGAACACGGCATGTTCGGTCTGAAGTCCGACTGGTCGCTCGACGTTCCGGCACGCTACTTCACGCTGGAAGACTACGAAGGCGGGACCGCACGCTGGTGTCCCGGCTGCGGCGATCTCGCCGTCCTCACCGCGGTGCAGCGGATCTGCCGGGAAGAGCAGCTTCCTCCGGAGAAGGTCGTTTCCGTCTCCGGGATCGGCTGCTCCAGCCGCTTCCCCCACTACATGGGGACGTACGGATTCCATGGACTGCACGGACGGGCGCTGCCCGTCGCTTGCGGCGTCAAAGCGCGTCGTCCCGATCTCACGGTGTGGGTCGCGACCGGAGACGGCGACTGCTGCTCCATCGGAGCCGGTCACTGGGTCCACGCCACGCGGTACAACATGGACATGACCGTGATGCTGTTCGACAACAACGTCTACGGTCTGACCAAGAATCAGACGTCGCCCACCAGTCCTGTCGGTCTCAAGACCAACACGCACCCCCGGGGAGCCTGGCTGCCTCCACTCAATCCGCTCTCCGCCACGCTCGGGTTCACCAACGCCTCGTTCGTGGCGCAGACGATCGACTGGAACCCGCCACACCTCTACGAAACGCTCAAGGCGGCCCATCACCACAAAGGGTTCAGCTTCGTGCGGATCCTCCAACGGTGCCCGACCTACACGGACCATGTCTTCGAGGAGCTGCAGCGCGACCCGTCCCAGCTGGTGGTGCTCAATCATGACGAGGGAGTCTCACTCGAGCCGTCGGTCGGGAAGATGTTCCCGAATCACGAGCGGCACGATCCGTCGAATCTGGACGAGGCACGCCGCCAAGCCGGACGCGAGGATCTGATTCCCATCGGCGTGCTCTTCCGGAACGAGGCATGCCCGCGCTACGACGAATACACGGCGCAGGGCCTGGACATGACCATGGATGAGCGGATCGCGGGACTGAACCGCGAGCTCGACCGATTCGCAATCTGAGCGAAGGGAAACAAGCGATGGCCACGGCGCATTCGGAACGGACTCGATCCGGGGATCCCGAACACCTCCAAACCACACCGGTCCCGCCCGTCCTGGCCGAGCCGGCCCCCGTCGATGACGAGGATGCGGCGGCGCTGCGCGTGCGGCGGTTCCATCTGGGCGGCTTGGAAACGAACCCGGCGGATCTGCCGCCGGACCTGCTCCCCGCATTGCTCCACCGTTTTCGCGGCGCCACGGTGCGAGGCGACTATCCGCTGTTCCTGGCCCCCGGTGGCGAGGCGAGTGCGGATCCGGTCTGTCTGCCCCTCCCCGAGCTGCTCGAACGTGCCGGCTCCGTCCTCGATGACGGCGCCCGCATCCTCCGCGAGAACCTGCGGCGCCTCGAGCGCAAGCTGCGCGAGACGATCGCAGCCGCCGGTCCTGAATCCGATGCGGCGCAGATCTTCGCCGAAAGCGCGCGTCGTCTGGCCGCCGAGCTGACCCTGGGAAACGAGGATCGCACGCGATTGGAGGAGGATCTGCGGACCCTGGGAGCCGCGCTCCCTGCGGACGGCATCTTCCTGCAGTATCACAAGCAGATCGACGCCCGTCTGATGACGCACGTGGCCCGCGCGCACCTCGGTCCCCGTCGCCGGGCGTTCCAGGCGGAAACCCGACGTCTCGCGCAGGATCTCCGCGCCATGCTGAAGGTCGATGCCGTCAAGCAGACCGGCGATCGACCCGACGCCGTGGGTGACTCGATGGGCGCCGCCGAGCTGCTCGACGCCTCGACGCTGGCGGGAGTCCTGGGACCTCACCGCGGAACACGGTCGATGAACGCCGCGCGCCGCGCCCGCATCGACCACGCCGCCACGGTGCTCGAGAGCTTCGCCGCCATCGAGGATCTCCCGATTCTGGTCTGGATCGCCGAAGAGCCCGTGCTCGTTCCGGAACGGGACACCGTCGCGATTCCGACGGACGATCCCTCGGCAACCGCTCTGGGACGCTTCGAAGAGGAAGCCGGACAGTTCGCCGAGGTCTTCCGCTCGATCCGGATCGCGCGCCTCGAGCTGAGCAACGACTACGACGAAGACCGCCACGGACCCTGGCTCGCCGCTTTCGACTGGGAGGCGTTCAGCCGGGAAGAGCTGCATCTGCTCCCGATGATCGTCGCCGTCGAGACTCCCACCCGGCTCGCCGGTGAAGGGATGCCGCGACTGTCGCGTCTGCTCCTCTCGGGACGACCCGTCCACGTGCTGGTGCGCGTGCACCCGGAACGGGATCCCGCGTTGCAGGACGGGCGGCAGTCGGACTTCCGCCTCGAGCTGGGATACTTCGGAATCGGTCATCGGGATGCGCAGGTCCTCCAATCGACCTCGGCGCGACCGGTGCATTTCCTCGCGGGTGTTTCGTCCGCCCTCGAAGGCGTTCGCGCCGCGTTGCACGTCCTGGCGATCGACCCGGTCGCCGACGGGCTCGATCCGTGGCTGACGGCAGGAGCGGCCCTGGAAGCGCGCGCCCATCCGCTGTTCCACTACGATCCGGAGGCTGGGATCTCCTGGGCGCATCGCCTGCGCTTCGACGGCAATCCCGACACAGAAGCCGATTGGCCCACGACGATGTTGGAGTACGGTCCCAAAGACGATCTGCGCCAGATGGACTTGGCCTTCACGTTCGCCGACTTCGCGCTCCTCGCTCCCGACGCCGGCCACTTCCACGTGGTGCCCGCGGGATTCCCGGAAGACGACCTGATTCCGATCGCCGCCTACCTCGAGCTCTCGCGCGAGGAAGCGGAGCACCGGGTTCCGTTCGTGTGGGCCGTCGACCGGGAAGGTCGGATGCACCGGCTCGCGATCACCCGGCGTCTCGCTGCGGTCGCGAAGAACCGGCTGGAGTTCTGGCGCACGCTCCAGGAGCTGGCCGGCATTCGCAACGAGCATGTGCGGGCGGCGGTGGCGCGGGCGCTGGATACGGCGCGGCGCGAGGCGGACGCCGAGCGCGCCCGCATGGAAGACGCCCACGCACGCGAGCTGGCCGAAACCCGCGAGCAGGCGACGGAAGAGGGACTGGCCGGCCTTGCGTCGTTCCTGCTCGGACTCGATGCGACCGATCTGCTGGCCGGCGCCTCTGCCGCTCCGACCACGACGACGCGCCCCGCAGCGGCTCCGGCCGCCCCCGCTCCGGCGGACGTGCCAGCCGCCGAGCCGGCGGTCGAAGCCGTCCCCGAGCCTGAAGAGGAGGAAGCGTCCGCCGAAGCCTGGATCGACTCGGTGCTATGCACGAGCTGCAACGATTGCATGGCGATCAATCCGAAGCTGTTCGTCTACGACGGCAACAAGCAGGCACGCATCGGCGACGTGCACGCCGGAACGTTCGAGCAGCTCGTCATGGCCGCGGAAAAGTGCCCGGCTCGCTGCATCCATCCGGGAGAGCCGGTGGATCCGTCGGAACCGGATCTCGAGGATCTGCGGCAGCGCGCCAAGCAGTTCAACTGATCACCGGTCGGGAGCCCTCCCCCGAAGGCTCTCGGTCGACCGTGTTCGAATCTCGATGGGAGGAGGTGTCCCGATGAGCAGCGTCGCCGTCGCCGTGCTGATCATGGCCGGCCTCGGCATCTTCTTCGCCGGGATCCTCGCCGTCGCCTACCGCTTCCTCCGAGTCCCCGAGAACCCGATGATCGAGAAGGTCGAAGGGATGCTCCCCGGCTCCAACTGCGGCGCCTGTGGACAGCCGGGCTGTCATGCGTTCGCGGAAAAGCTGGTCGCCTCCGAGGAAGCTCCCAGCAAATGCACGGTATCCAGTCCGGACGCGGTCGAGGCGATCGCCGAAACGCTGGGGGTCGATCCCGGCCAGGCCGAGAAGCGGGTCGCGCGACTCCACTGCGCCGGCGGTCGCGGCGAAGCACGGCAGATCGCGGAATACGCGGGCTTCGAGTCGTGCAAAGCGGCGGCGCTCGTCTCCGGCGGCGGCAAGAGCTGCTCGTGGGGATGCCTGGGACTCGCGGACTGCGAGACGGCCTGCACCTTCGGCGCGATCCACATGAACTCCAACGGCCTCCCCGTGGTCAACATCGCCGCCTGCACCGCCTGCGGTGATTGTGTGACCGGATGCCCGCGGGACCTCTTCGAAATCCTGCCGGTGAGCCACGCGCTGCTCGTGCAGTGCAAGGCTCCCCTGGCCGCGGACGAAGCACGCGCCCTTTGCTCGGTAGTGTGCGACGCGTGCGGTCGGTGCGCCCAGGACGCCGCTCCGGGTCTGATCACGATGCAGGACAACCTCCCGGTCATCGACTACTCGAAGGGCGGTCCGGCGCGCCCCGCAGCGACCGATCGGTGCCCGACGGGTGCGATTCGTTGGGTCACGTCCGAGCAGTTCCAAGAGATCGAGGTATAGCCATGCGATTGACGGAAGCCCTTCGTTCCCTGGGATCCCGACCTCGGCGCCTCCCCGCCCCGGTCGGCCCTGTCTCGGTGACCGACGGCGGCTCGGCCCTGCGGATCGTCGAGTCGATGTTGTCCAGCCGCACTCCCGATACCGCGAGCGGAAGCACGCCGCGCGAGACGCTCGCGGGCGCGTTGGGGCTGGCGTTCACGGGCGTCCGCACGGCCGTCCACCTCGACGGCGCCGAGCTCCTGCGGGGGCAGGATCTGTGGACCCGCGCCTGTGGGGCTCACCTGCCGCTGGTCGTCCATCTCGAATGCCGCGCTCCGGAGACCCACGCCGCGTCGGCCGGAAGCGGTCACGAAGCGATCCATGCCGCTGAGGACGGAGTGGTCCTGGTCGCACGCAACGTCCAGGAGGCGATCGATCTCACCCTGCTGGCCCATCGCATCTCCGAGTCCGCGCTGGTCCCCGCGCTCGTCGCCTGCGACGGCCCCGAGACCTATCGCGCGCTCCAGGACGTGCGTCTGCCCGAGCCGCACGTGACCAAGACGTTCGTCGGAGGGCCGGCCGATCGCATCCCGGCACCGACTCCGGCGCAAGAGCTGTTGTTCGGAACGGCCCGGCGGCGCGTCCCGCGCTGGTACGACCTGGATCGTCCGGCGGCCCTCGGCGGCGAGCAGGACGCACAGGGCTGGGCGCTCGGCGCGGCCGGCAATCGTCCGTTCTTCCATGAGGCGGTCCCGGAACTGCTGGAGAAGGCGAGCACGGAGCTCGCGGGGCTGACAGGCCGGCCGGTCGATCCGATCTCCACCCACGCAACGCAGGGCGCACAGGTCGTCGTCATCGCGATGGGCGCTGCCGTCGAGACCGCCGAAGCCGTTGCCGACCATCTCCGCGAAACCGAGAAGCTGAAGGTGGGCGTGCTGGGAATCCGTTGTCTGCGACCGTTCCCCGAAGCGCAGATCGTCGCTGCCCTCCGCGGCGTGGAGCACGCGGTCGTGCTCGAGCGTGTCGACGCACCCCTCTCCGTCGACCCACCGCTGGCGCGCACGATCCGGGCCTGCCTGGGACGCGCCCAGCAACGGCAGCGGCAGGGCACTCCGGGTCCCGCCGGCAAGGACAAGGACTTCCCGAACGTGCGCCCCGTCGCCTACGGACTCGGCTCGTTGCCGCTCCGGGCGGCGGATCTCGCCGAGCTGCTCCGTCGCTTGCCGGAGCTCGCGGCGGAGAGGCGCTATCTCGGCCTCGACTTCGTCGCGCGTTCCGCGCAGAACCCCAAGCGTCAGGTCTTGCTCGACCGCCTCCAGCGGGAGTATCCGGGTCTCGTCCACCTGGGCATCACGGCCCCGGTGCCGTTGGAGCTGGAACCTGCCGGGATCTTCACGGTGGCGCTGCCGGACAACGATCCCGATTTGGTGCG
>JAGQHR010000179.1:4163-6614 GCA_020431745.1 Candidatus Eiseniibacteriota bacterium | reverse complement strand
GAAGTCTCCGTGCGAGGCGAGGAAGATCGGAAGCGCGTCGTGTGGGGGAAGGGGGTAGATCTGGGTGGGGGTGGCCACCTTAAAAAAAAGGATCTCCCTTCCGTCGCGTCGATCCGCGATCGTGGAAACGTCGCCCGTCGAGCCTCGATCACTCACACCGCGATTGGAGGCTCGGGCCTGGTCGATTCATGGATGTGGACGATCCGGGATGCGGGGCGACACGGTCAATGCCCCAGCTTCTCCCGCACGAACTGGAGCCCGCGCTGCGCGTCCTGGTTGTGCGGATCCATCTCGACGAGCTCCTGCAGGTATCGCTCGGCCTCCGCATACTGGCCGTGCGAGGTCAGGATGCGCGCGAGCTCCAGGCGCGGCGTCTTCATCGACGGATCGGCCGCGAGGGCGGCGCGCATCTCCTGTTCGGCACCGTCGAGGTCTCCCTGCGTGCGGAGGATGGACCCGATCTTGAGGTGGAGCGAGCCGACCGGGATCAGTCCCCACGCCTGGGCCTGCCGCAAATGGCGCAAGCTTTGCTCCAAGGTGTGGGCTTGGGTGTCGTCGTCCGCGCTTTCTGCCGCGATCAGGAGGCGGGTCCCCTCCTTGGCATGCACCTGCACGATCGTGCTGTGGGCCGTGAAGAGGATCACCAGGGGAACCGCGGCGGCGATGAGCTTCCCCGCGCGCGTCAGACTTCCGTCGCGCCGCAGGACGTGGTTTTGGAAGGCGAAGGTTGGTCGGCGCAGCAGTCTCCACCCCAGGACCAGAAGCAGGGCGAGTATCACCGACAGCCCGATCGAAAGGAGCAGCGGCACGACGTCGTACAAGCTGCGGAACGCGTACAGTCCGCCGAGGAAGATCAGGGCCATGGCGATCTCTTCGGGCCAGGTGAAATCGAAGACGCGTTTCTTGCGACGGAGGATCGTGGAGAGGCCGAAGACGCTGGGACGCCCCTTTCCGAAGTAGAGGGCGTCGCGCGGACACACGCTGACGCAGTCGAGGCATTTCATGCAGCCGCTGTCGACGACCATCTTGAACTTGGCTACCTCTTCGTGCACGCGGACGTTGCTGGTGCAGGTCGCGGTGCAGTGGCCGCACTGGTTGCAGTCGTCGGTGACCTTGATCTTGCCCGCGGCCACGCGATCGGCGAGGCCGAAGAAGGCGCCGTAGGGACAGCCGTAGGTGCAGAAGCCCTTGGCTCCGAGGAAGTACACGACGAGGAACCCGTCCACGAGGATGGTCAGGATCGCGATGATCGGCCCGGGAAAGGTCGCCCAGAACGTCTCGGTCGTGAGGTGGTTCGCGAGCGCCGGAGCGGGGCCACCCTGGAGAATCCGATGGACGGTCGGCCAGAGGAACATGTAGAACGCGGCTCCGAACGGGATCAGCACCAGGAGGCGGGAACGCACGGGACGCGGCTTGATGCCCAGCTTCTCGAGGATCCAGGCGCAGCCGTCCTGGTAGGCGACGACATGGCATCCCCATCCGCAGAAGAAGCGTCCGAAGATCAACGTCGAAAGGATCAGGAGCGCGAACACCACGAATCCCGCATTCAGGTAGCCCAGCTCCAGCGTCTGCATCGACTCGGAGGGTTCGAGCGGGCTCAGCGTCCGCCCGGTGATTTTCCAATGAGCGAGATGGATCAGGATCGCCACGTGGACGAGTGCGAGCACGGTCCACCGGATCTTGGATCGGCGGGAGCTGCGCGGAGCGGGACCGCGCGTCCGATGACGATCGACGACCGGCACCGCGGGGCCGACTCCGTCCGTGACTCCGGCATCACCGAAGGCCGTGCGGACGCGCTCTTCCGGTCGCGGTCGGCCCGGGGTTCCAGGCTGTTCGCCGGGGCAGGTCACGGCTCGCTGTCGACTCCTTTCTGTCGTATTCTCCTCAGGCAAACCAGTGATCAGAGTACACCGTCCCGGGCCGGCGATTGAAGGTCGGGGAGTCTTTTCGAGCGAGGTGACGTGCGATGAGGAACTCGATCCAGGGGCGGGGCTCCGGCCGGCGGTGGCTCGGGGCGGGCGCCGCGTTCGCGCTTCTCTTCACGGCCGGCGCGGGCGCTGCGTGCGCCGGAGCGTGGACCCAGCCGCTCGGTGAGACCTACCTGCGGACCTCCGTGACCGCCTATGGTGCCGATCGCTACTACGACGACGCGGGCAACGCGAACGACGGCGATTGGTGGGATCCGGAAGCGTCGTTCGGCGCGGTCACGGTGACCCAGCTCCTCGAGTACGGTTGGCGCGAGGACGTGACGTTCCTCTTCGATGCCCGCTTCAAGTCTCTCATCGCCGAACGCGGCGCATCGGGGAGGCGTGACGACAAGGTATCCGGTCTGGGAGATGTCCGACTGGGACTGCGCAAGAAGCTCCCCACGAAGTCGCTGGTGGCCGCGCTCCAGGGACGGGTCGAAATCCCCGGCGGGTACGATCCCGATCGCACGGACTACGCGCTGGG
>JAGQHR010000179.1:0-4136 GCA_020431745.1 Candidatus Eiseniibacteriota bacterium | reverse complement strand
AGCTGGGCGGCACGCTCGGCGGCCATCGGCCGAGCTGGTGGAGCGGCGAGGGTGGCTACAAGTTCCGCGGAGGCGACTACCACGACGAGATCGTCTTCGGACTGGCGGCCGGGGTCGAGGTCGTCTCGCGCGTCTGGCTGCGGCTCGGCATCGGCGGGATCAGCGCGCTGAAGTCCACCGTCGTCGACGTGCAGGACCCGCAGCAGCACGACCCGTCACAGAACGCGTCCTACGCGTCGATCGGGGGAGCGCTGCTGTACAGGCTGAACGATGCCCTGGGCGTCGAGATCGGCTATTCCAGCGATGTCGCCGGCGAGAACACGTTCCAGGGACGCTCCCTCGAGCTGGCCCTGGAGATGCGCCCGTAGCCTGGACTATTCACGAAGCGATCTGCTGCACCTCGAACGGTCGTTCATGGATGGTCCGGCCTAGCAGGGTGCGCGCGCTCAGCGCTTCAGCCAGCGATCGAACCAGCCGAAGACCTCGCCGTACCAGTGGGCGCTGTTCCGCGGCTTGAGAATCCAGTGGTTCTCGTCCGGATAGATGACGAGACGGGCCGGGATCCCCATCGCCTTGTGGACGTTGTAGATCTCGATCCCCTGCACGTACGGGACGCGATAGTCCAGCTCTCCGTGGACGACCAGCATCGGGGTCCGAAAGCCTCGCGCGTGCCGCATCGGATTGTAGCGATCCATCCCCTCGATGTTATCCCACGGCTCTCCCCCCATGGCGCGGGCGCGGCCCTGGGTGAAGTCGGAGGCGTACTGGGTTTGGAAATCGCAGACCCCGGCATGGTTGACCGCGCACCGGAAGCGATCGGTCTGTGAGCAGATCCAGGAGACGAGATAGCCGCCGTAGGATCCGCCGGAAATCGCCATCCGCTTGGGATCGACGACGCCACGATCGACGAGGAAGTCGGTCGCGGCCATCACATCGACGTACGGCTGATCTCCCCAGCGCCCGAGGATGGACGCGCAGAACTCCTGTCCCCACGACGTGCTGCCGTGGAAGTTGACGAGTGCGCAGGCGTAGCCGCGGGCGGCGAAGGCGAGCGCGCACCATCGCCAGTGCCAGCCGTCACCGAAGACGCCGTGCGGTCCACCGTGGATCATGTGCACGAGGGGAAGCTTCTTCGGCGGCTTTCCGGATCCCGATCGCTGCTTCTTCGAGTCGGCCAACCCCGCCGACGCATACCCGGGCGGATAGACCAGAGTCATGTGGACGGAGTGGCCCTCCGCGCCCGTGAAGTAGACCTCTTCGTGCTCCGACGACTGGATCCGATCCATGATCGGCCGCGTGAATGCGGTGTGCTGCCGCCGGTTCTTTCCGGTGAGATCCACGGACCAGGCTTCCGGCGGACTCACCACCGTCGACATTCCATAGAAGATCCGCCCACCGGCGATCTTCGGCGCGGAGAGGGTTCCGCCCCGCAGCACTTCGCAGGGAGGATTGCCGTCCGGATCCGCCAGCGCGCGCTGGAGGTCGAGCACCCAGAACGCGCTGCGGGCATCGATCTCCGCGGTGAAGTAGATTGACTTGCCGTCCGGGCCGAAGGTCGGATTGCTCGCGGATCCATCCCAGGCCTCGGTCAGCACCGTCTGCTTCTTCGTCTTGCGATCGTGCGCGACCAGTCGATGCTTGTCGGCGTAGAAGCCGAAATCCTTTTGGATCCCGAAGACGATCCAGCGGCCGTCTGGCGAGTAGACGGCATCCATCGCGTCGACGGCGTTTTTCGGAGTGAGCTCGCTGATCTTGCCACCCCGCTTGCCCACTCGCTCGCCGCGGGCGGGCACGGGGACCGTGAACACTCCGAAGAGCACCGGATCGTGCGGCGGCTCGGAGCGGGTGGCGCCGAAGACGATCTCCTTGCCGTCCGGTGCGATGTCGTAGAGGTTGCTGCCGTCGAGATCCTCGAAGATCGCGGTCGACTCGGGGATGAGGTCGACGAGCTCGCGGGTCTCGAGATCGAGGACGAAGAGGTGCGAGATCCGTCCGTCCGTCAGCCAGGTATCCCAATAGCGATAGAAGCGATCCTCGGTCACGTGTGCCTTGACCGGATCCTCCTTCACCTGTTGCGCGCGCTTCGCGGTGTCTTCCAGGTTCAGAGCGTCGCGATAGACGCCGGAGAGGAACGCGATGCGCTTGCCGTCCGGGAACCACTTTACATAGGAGACTCCGAGGGGCAGGTCGGTCACGCGCTCCGCCTCGCCACCCTCCAGGTCGAGGAGATAGAGCTGCGGGACGTCGGGGAACTTCGGACCAGGCTTGGCAACGCCGGGACGGGTGGCCGGAGCGCCGGCGTCTCCCTTGTCACCACCCGGTTTGCGCAGGAACGCGATGCGGCCACCATCCGGGCTCCACACCGGCGCGCTCGAGGAGCGATCCTCCGGGGTGAGTGGACGCGCCTTGTCCGCGGCTCCGCCCGCTCCGGCGTCTGCGGCGCTGGTGGGGACCAGCCAGAGACGGTTCGTTCCCTGGTTCGTTTCCATGGAGTACGTCGTGACGGGCACCACGAAACGCGTGCCGTCGGGAGAGGGAACGGGCGAGGACACGCGGGGCATGGCCCAGAGATCCTCAACCGTCATGGGTTTCTGCGGGGTAGCCGTGGAGCGGCTGCGGCCGCCCCGTGAGCGCGCCGGCGCGGCGCTGCCGGATCTTTTCGTAGGCATGAGTTCTCCCTCGACTTCGGACCTGCTCTGGACGCCGGAGAGGGTGGCGTGTGAGCGAGCGGGCGACGGGATCCCGTCTCGGCTCGTTATTGGCAACGAGCGAGGAGGATAGCACGACCCTTGCGGCACCTGGAGTCCCATCGAGACAGGATCGGCGGCGACTGCGACGAGGGGTGCCGTCCACTGCGACGTCGCGTCCGCCGGCCCGCCGGAGCCCGATCCCGGACGAGTCGGGCGGGTGACCGAGACGGTCGAACCCGCGGCGGCCGCATCCTATGATAGATTCGCGCGGAGCGTCTCCGGGGAGCGACGCCCGGGCGCGGGGAGGGGAAGGAAATGTCCAGCGTACAGTTTCGGTTGAGCGGCTCCGACGACGAGCCGATCCGAGGACATCTGCACGTTCCGACGGATCCTGAGGCGGCTTCCAGCAAGGTGGCCCCCCCGGTCGTGGTCTTCGTTCACGGCTTCAAGGGCTTTCAGGACTGGGGTCCGTGGCCGGCGATGTGCGAGCGTTTCGCGGCGGCGGGCATCGCGGCCGTGCGGTTCGACCTGAGCCACAACGGGGTCGGCGCGGACGGCGTCGACTTTTCCGCGCTCGATCGCTTCGAACGCAACACGATCTCCAAGGAAATCCACGACGTGGGTGTCGTGATCACCGCGACCCGTGAGCTGCACGTCGACCCCGACCGGATCTTCCTCGCGGGGCACTCTCGCGGGGGCGGTGATGTCCTGGTCGCGGCATCCGAGCAGCCGGCGCGCGGCGTCGCCGGAATCGTCACCTGGTCGAGCATCTCCTCCTTCCATCGCCATTGGCCGGAAGAAATGACGACGGCCTGGAAAGAGGGGCGGTCCGCCTCGATCCTCAACGCGCGGACCCAGCAGGCGATGCCGATGGGGCCGCAGATGGACACCGATCTGCAGGAGCATCGGCAGCGGCTCGACATCGAGCAGGCGGTGCGCACGGTGGCTGGGCGAGGTACGCCCCTGCTGATCGTCCACGGGACGCAGGACGACGCGGTGCCGGTCGAGGAGGCTCGCCACATCCACCGGTGGTATCGGGAGTCGGCCTTCGACGCCTCGCGCGTGGTGTTGAGCGAGATCGAGGGCGGCAACCACACCTTCGGTGCCGCCCACCCGTTCACGGACTGGACGCCACAGCTGGAGGAAGCGTACGCGGCGACCGAGAAGTTCATCAAGATCGTGGCCCGGGCGAGCGAACCCCGATGAATCGAACAGGCGAAAGAGTAGGTGCGACGGGAGACCTCCGGGCTCGTGCGGCGCAGACGACGGCTGCGCTCGAAGCGTTGGCTGCCGAGCGCATCGTCATCCTCGACGGCGCGATGGGCACGCGCATCCAGTCGCACAACCTCACGGAAGCGGAGTATCGCGGGGAGCGCTTCGCCGACCATCCCCGGGACGTCCAAGGATGCCTCGATCTGCTGTCGCTGACCCAGCCGCAGATCATCG
>JAGQHR010000178.1 GCA_020431745.1 Candidatus Eiseniibacteriota bacterium | reverse complement strand
GGGACCATAGCGGCAAGCTCGAGAGCCCGGGACTCCAAGGCCCGCCGGACATCCAGGAGCTGCGCGAGAGTGAGCCCACGCAGGCGCGCGACGTACTCGACGGACTGCCGGAGTCGCCCGCTGGGATCGGTGATCCGCATCGGGGAGGTCCGCCCCCGGGGCTCGATCAAACCCTCGGCGTGGAGCTGGCGGAGCGCTTCTCGAACGGTCGACCGTCCGACCCCGAGCTGCTCGCAGAGATCCCGTTCCGAGGGCAGGCTCTCGCCGGGTCGCAGATCACTCTCGAGGATGACGGTCCGCAGATGTTCCGCGGCCGCCTGGTAGGCGGTCCGAGAGGCGATGCTGTCGAAGCGGAGTCGAAGCCCGTCTCGGCGGACTTCCGGGGATCCTTCCATGATTCCCATGTGCGGCATCCTTCCCGCGCGGCCGATCGTTCCGATTGTCTGCTGATCAGACCACGGATCGTAACCCACCGCAAGGAACCAAAGCAGTCGGGCTCGGCCTACTGCACGGTCGGCAGAGAATCCAACGGGACCCACTGCGTGCGCGGAATACAGAGGAGCACGCGGTCGCCGTCGACCCAGTCCCGTCGCATCAACGCCGACACGGGCGCCGGCTCGAGACCACGGAGCGTGAAGACGACCAGGCTCCCGGGATAAGCGAGACGATCGACCGTGATGGTCCGTGCCTCGGGACCCGGGGCGGTCGGAAGCTGTGGCCAAACCTCGGTGGGGTCTCGCAGCACCGCCTCGACCCACACCGACCGCACACCGTCCCGCTCCCATCCTGCCCGCATCTCCCGGGCTTCGGCGAGATAGGACCACAGCGAATCGGCCGGGGTCGCGACGAGACCGGCCGGATTCGCATCGAGCACCGCCGGAAACGAACGGATCCCGGTCGTGCGATCCAGCCACTCCTGCCGCCGCCCGTAGTACTCGAGCGTCGGCTTGCCGAGCGGAGCCGCCACGACCGCATCCCCGGTCTCGACGCGGGCCCCGATCCAGCGGGCAAGCGCCCGATCGCTCTCCTTGGGGATGCCCGCTTCCGATCCACCGGAGAGACACAACACCGCTGCGAAAAGCCACACGGCGAGGAAGCCGCTGACCAGCACTCGGGTACGCACCGTAAACCAACCGACGACCACGAACAGCAGGAACGGCGGCAGAGCGAAGGTGGCGGTGCGGCCGACCACGTAGGTCGGTCCGATGAAGAGGCAGGCGGCGATCAGGGTCGCGATGGGCACCGCCACGAAGGCTGCGAGCACGCGCGCCGGCGTCTTCGTTCGAACACATCCCAGTGCCAAGCCGATCGCCACGGCCGCGAACACCGCGAACCGGGCCCAAGCGAGGCGGTCCGGAATCGTCGGCAGGGGAACCGGAGGATCCAACGCACCGGCCCCCCCGTTGGTGAAGGCCATGGCCGAGAAGAACGGGGCCAATGCCAACGACCGCCCTTGCCACCACACTCCCATCCAGGAGTTGAGCTCACGGTGATTCCCCACATAGCCGCCGATCCCGATCGCGAACACGAGCGCAGACAGGGCGAACACGCTCCAGATCAACAGCAGGCTCCGCTTCGTTCGGCCGCCCCCTCCCGGTGGACGGCGACGGAGTCCGGACCAGCTCGCGATGGCTACGGCCGTCACGGCGGGCGCGATCCCCAGGTTGTGCACGAAGAGCAAGGCCGAGCTCGTGACCGCGATCCCAGCCCCGCTGGCCATAGTGGGGCGCTCGAGATAGGCGAGCGTGGCGTAGACGAGGACGAGCACCAGGAGATGGATGAGCCCATAGCCACGAGCCTGGTGGGCGTAGAAGATCATTGGCGTCGAAAACGCGAAGACCAGCGCGGTGCCGGCCACGGCCGAAGGAAACCATCGCCGTGCGATGCGGACCGCCGTCCAGGTCGCCAGCGCGCTGGCCAAAGCGGGTAGGAGCCGCAACGCGGCCTCCGAGTCCCCGAAGCACCAGGTCATGCCCTTCTCGAGCAGATAGAAGAGGGGAGGCGCGTCGTCACGGCGCAACGCTTCGAGGATCGCAGCGGCCTTGGTCGCCGCGAGCTTCGCGGTGAACCCCTCGTCCACCCAGAGGCCGGGCGTGCCCGACTTCCAGAAGCGCAAGACGACGCCGGCAGCCAGGGCCGGCCACACGATCCAGTCCACGGGGAGGCCGAGTGGTGCCGCGAGCCGTTCGCGTGCGCGGACAGGCACCAGGGTCGCCACGAGAATCCTCCGCCGTCACCACCCCGGGGAACCGGCCGACGCAGTGTGAGGGCCGACGGGCAATCCGTCGGCCGGGGCATCCGCCACCGTGCAAGAAGAAGGCCGACGGGTCGGTCGGTTCTTCCGGCGGGATCACCGAAACGGTCGCGCAACGGGTTGGGCGATTCTTGCGGGCACGAGCGGACCGGTCGGCACGGGCCTCGCGGGTTCCGGGTGCGTAGCGTTTCGCCACAGATGTCCTGGGGCGGCGGTCCCACGCGCCATCGTGCGGCCTCCGCCCAGCGCTTCCGCCGGAGACGGTTGGACTGCGGGGACCGACGACAGGGCTCCGGGGGACTCGGAACGGTGAGGGGTTGTGGCAGCGGCGGTCCCATTGGGTAGACTGCCCCGATGCCGGGAGGCTGATCTCGCGGCTGCCCCGCCCATCGACGGGGCGCGATCATCCAACCGGAACGGTGCACCGGCGAGGATCCGCCGGGCTCGGCCAGACAAGAGGAGGAATCCGACCGCAATGGCATCGACGATCGAAAAGCACGAATTCCAGGCGGAAGCCCGTCAGCTCCTGGAGCTGATGATCCATTCGGTCTACTCCAACAAGGAGATCTTCCTGCGGGAGCTGATCTCCAACGCGTCCGACGCGCTCGACAAGCTGCGCTTCGCCGCGGTCACCGAGCCGGCGCTCGCCGAAGGTCACGCGCTGGAGATCCGACTCATCCCCGACGCCGAAGCCAAGACGCTCACGCTCTGGGACAGCGGTATCGGCATGTCGCGCGACGAGCTCGTGAAGAACCTCGGGACGATCGCGCACAGCGGTACGAAGGCGTTCCTCGCCGCCAACGCCGGCGGCTCCGGCGACTTGAACCTCATCGGTCAGTTCGGCGTCGGCTTCTATTCGACCTTCCTGGTCTCCGACCGCGTCGTCCTGATCACGCGCAAGGCCGGCGAGGAAGACGCGACGCGCTGGGAATCGACCGGCGACGGGACCTACACGCTGGAGGATGCCGAGCGCACGGAGGTCGGCACCACGATCACGCTCCATCTCAAAGCCGCCGATCCCGAGGACGGGCTCGAGGACTTCACCTCGGAGTGGAAGATCAAGGAGATCGTCAAGCAGTACTCCGACTTCGTGACCTATCCGATCCGGATGAAGGTCGGGGAGAAGGACCAGACCCTCAACTCGATGAAGGCGATCTGGACTCGCGACGCCTCCGACGTGAAGCCCGAGGAGTACGACGAGTTCTACCACCATATCTCCCATGACCTGGGCGATCCGCTCGAAGTGGTCCGCTTTCGCGGAGAGGGTACCTTCGAGTACACGATGCTGCTCTTCCTGCCCTCGCGCGCGCCGTTCGACCTCTTCTATCCGGAGATGAAACGCGGCGTCCACCTGTACGTGAAGCGCGTCTTCATCATGGACGACTGCCGCGATCTGGTGCCGGACTACCTCCGGTTCGTACGCGGAGTGGTCGATTCGGAGGATCTGTCGCTCAACATCTCGCGCGAGATTCTGCAGCAGGATCGGCAGATCACCCTCATGCGGAAGCGTCTCGAAAAGAAGGTCCTCGGGACGCTGGAAGAGCTGAAGGAGGCGTGGCGCAAGGCCAGCGACGGCGCGGCCACGGCAGAATCCGTCGCCGCCGACTCGCAAGCCGTGGACGAAGCGGAGACCGCAGGCGACACGGACGGTGGCGCAAAGGCGGACGCGGACTCGACCGATGGATCCGGCGACACGACGGCGGAGACCCCGAAGTTCCTCACCTTCTGGAACGAGTTCGGGAAAGTGCTCAAGGAGGGCGCGTATCGGGGCGGCGAGCACCAGGAACGGATCCTCTCGCTCTGTTTGGTCGCGTCGACCCACGGTCCGGGATACACGACGCTGGCCGACTACGTGGGACGGATGAAAGAGGGTCAGGAGAAGATCTACTACCTGACGGGCGATCGGCGCGAGCTCCTCGAGCAGTCCCCGCACCTCGAGAGCTACCGGGCCAAAGGGTATGAAGTGCTGCTCCTGACCGATCCGGTGGACGAGCTGTGGGTCAATGCTCCCGGGCTGCAGTTCCAGGAACACGAGTTCGAGTCCGCGGCACGTGGGACCGCCGAGCTCGGCACCGCCGAGGAGCGGCGCCAGGCGGCGGAGGCGCTCTCCGGCAAGCGCAAGGAGCACGCCTCGCTCATGGAAGCGCTGCAGGAGCGGCTTTCGGATTCGATCAAGGAGGTCCGTCTCTCCAATCGGCTGACCGAGTCGCTGGCATGCCTGGTCGCGGGCAACGATGATCTGTCCCCCCAGATGGAGCACATCCTGCGCGCGATGGGACAGGATCCGGGCAAGCAGCAGCGCATCCTCGAGCTCAATCCGAATCATCCTGCGTTGACGACGCTGCAACATCTGTTCGATCGCGACCCGCGCGATTCGCGGATCGGGGACTATGCCGAGCTGATCTACGGCCAGGCGATCCTCGCCGAGGGGGGACGTCTGGAAGACCCCGCACGCTTCTCCAAGCTGTTCTCGACTCTGTTGACCGAGTCGCTCGGTCGCGCCGAGTCGGACGCGTAGCTTGCCACGCCCGGCCGAGGCGGGATCGGGTGGGCTCGGTCGCCACGACCTCCGAGTCCTGCTGATCCCGCTGGCCTGCGGGCTCGCCCTGCGGCTCCTTCGTCTGGGACACCACGGGCTGTTCAAGGACGAAGGCTATTCCTGGGCTTTCTCGGAGCTCGGCTGGTCGCGCATGCTTCCGGCGTCGATCGAAAGCTTCCACCCGCCTCTCTACTACCTCGTGCTCAAGATCACGCGCCTGGTCCTTCCCGACACCGAGGTCGCGCTCCGTCTCCCGAGCGTCTTCTTCTCTCTCGCGGGGCTGCTCGCGTTGGGGCTGACCGCGAGGGCTCTGGCCGGAACGCGGACGGCGGCGCTCGCGATTTGGTTGGGGGCGATCTCTTCGTTCGAGATTTGTTACGCCCAGGACGCCCGGATGTACACGATGCTAGGCTTCCTCTGGTTTCTGTCGGCGGCACTGCTCCTGTGGGCCTGGGAACGTCCGCGCGTCTTCGTCGCGTGGGGCGTGTCCGCGGTCCTCTTGGCTTGGACGCACCTGTACGGTGCAGTGACCGCGTCCATCGAGCTCGCGATCGTAGTCGGTTGGACCCTGCGCCGCCTGCGCGGGAAACGACCGCAGCGGCGCGGATCGATGTCGGAACGATCGGAGGATGGAAGGAGCGAACCCGGATGGATCCTCGCCGGCTCGACCCTCGCGCTCGTGGGCGTGGGCATGCTGGGCTGGAACTTCCGAGGTCACGTGGCAATGGAGGGTGGCGGAGGAGCGTGGATCCCCCGTCTGATCGATCCGGGCGGATTGCTGGCGCTGATCACGGTCGGATTGACGGCGGCGCGCGGGCACTTCCTGGACGGATCGCACCTCGTCCCGGAAAGGCTCGGGTCGGTACCCTACGGAGTTTGGGGAGTGATCGGAGCGACCCTGACGCTTCCGGCGATCTTCGGTTGGATGCGTGCGGTACGCGGAGACGGCCGGATGCGCCGAGCCGCCTGGATCTCGGCGTGCGTCACGACTCTCCCCGTGGCGATCGCGTTCATCCACGCACGCACGCAAGGACTCAACACCTGGGCGTACAAGCCCTTTCTCGGAGTGGCAGCAATGGTCTACCTCTGGAGTGCGATCGGATGGATGCGGTGGGTGGAAGGACCGGATACCTCCTCCCACAGTGCGACAAAGCCGGGATGGCGTTGGCTCGGCGTTGCGAAGTCGGGACGTCTGTTCGGCGTCGCGACCGTCCTCGGCGCCGTCGCGCTCGTCTCGCTCGTCCCGTACTACGCGCGTTGGGAGCGCTGGCCCGTGGCGGATGCGTACCGGTCGCTCCCGGGAACCCTCGTCGCCGGCGAAACGCTGGTTCTGGATGCAGCTTCGCAGGCCTGGGTCGCCTTCTTCTACCTGCCGGCACACGCCCAGCGCAGCCAGGACCGCATCTGGACGACGGAGTCGGGTGGCGGATGGGTGAACCGAAAGGATGCACTGGCTGCTCGGGTCCAGCCGGCATCGTGTGCGGATCTCGCCGCCGCCTCACCGGCAGGCGTGCGGATCATCGACGCCGCGAAGACCGATCGCCGTTCCGCGGATGCGATCGCAGGCGAGCTCTCCCGATGTCTCGCTCCCCCCACTCCCATTCGCTATTGGGACGAGGGTGGCTGGCGAAGCTACGGCGCGGCCGGTGGCGGTGGTCCCGCGCTAGGACGTGCAACACGTTTCTCCGGGTCGTCCCTGCCGGCCGATCCGGATCCCTCCAGGTCCCAAGGCGGATCCGGTGCTGGGTACGTCGCCGGAAAGGATCCCGAGCTCTATTCCGACACGACTCTCGTGGTCGCGGATACCGTGCAGGTCACCGTTCCACCGACGTGTCT
>JAGQHR010000177.1 GCA_020431745.1 Candidatus Eiseniibacteriota bacterium | reverse complement strand
TTACCTGACGGCTAGGACGCCAGATCTGATTATCCTCGGGATCAAGGCTGTTGGGCCGGTCCACATACTGCTGGCCCGCATCCGCGGAGAGGCTCAATGTCGGATAGAGCGCACCCTGCGCAACCCGTAACTCGTAACCGCTGGCTCTTCGTCCTGCGCGTGCGGCATTCACAGCAGGATGCGTCTCCACAGCCCGGGACACGGCTTCGCGCAGTGTCATGGCTCCGGCAGAAGGCGCGGACATAACGATTGCGGGCAACATTACAGCCAGGGCAACTGTGCTGTGGCGAAGAATTTTCTGGAATCGCTGGTATGCGGAACAACTCCGCTGACGGGCGAAGACCGCACTACCTGCCATTACCTGCGGCCAGAACCCCAACACACTAAACGTCCTCTATATCGATGATTTCGAAGGCGCGAAGGACGTCCTCGCGCTCAGCATGAGTCGGAAGTCCTGGAGGTTCCCGGCGATCCCGCTCGAGGTCCTGCGAGAGGAGGGATCCGATTCGCTGAAGGCGGCTTCGCGCCGTGGGGAGCTGCTCTGGTACTCGCCACGCACAGCCCTACAGGAGTGGGATCTTCAGCCCACGCTGGAGACGCGCGAGGGGGATGACAATCGGCAGATGATGGAGCTCTATCTCGCCACCAACGGGGACACCGAGGAGGAACACCGTCGGTCGTGGGTCGGGATCACCCAACCGATTTCGATCCGGGGTGCGGATCTCTCGCAAGCTCAGTTCCTGGACATCTGGATCAACGACGGCGTGCCTTATGAAGAGCGCCATCGCCGGGAGGGAACGCTTTACATCGATCTCGGGTCGGTCAGCGAAGACGCGATGTGGCATCAGAACGATCTCTTCGCCGATCCCTCGACGTGGACGGTCGTTCCGCCGAACGGACGGTTCGATACCGAGGACGTCAGCGGCGACGGCGTCCTCGACCAAAGCGATACCAACGACGAGGACACGGGTCTGGACCGACTCTCCGACGCCCAGGGTGACACGTCGTTCGACGACTATCGGTTCGACTTGAATTCGGACGCCGAGACGTATCAGCCGATCCAGTTCCGGTACGTCAACGGCACTGAGGGAAACCAGAACCTCGACACCGAGGATCTGAACGACGACCTGGTTCCCCAACGATCCAACTCGTACTTCGAGCTGGCCATCGACCTCGCCGATTCGACCCTGTGGGAGACCGACGTTCGGCGAGACTTCGTCGTCCGCGATCCCGGGGAGCCTCTGACCGAGGTGCCGGCGGACACCAGCGGGTGGCGCCGGATCCGCATTCCGCTGGCCGACGAGAAGCTGGTCAAGATCTTCAAGGACGTGGGGGTCTCCGATCCGGTGTGGGAACGGATCTTCCACGCACGGATGTGGCTTACGGGGTTCTCGGGGGAACGCCAGCGGATTCAGTTCGGGGGAATCGAGATCATCGGCAATCGCTGGTTCGAGCGTCCGCTGAGCGATCTTCGTGACGTCGAGCTTTCCCCGACCGAGGTGGCGCCGGGTGAGGAATTCTTCGTCGGGGTGCTCAACAACAAGGATGACGCGGCGGTCTATTCCCCTCCGTTCACGCCGCGCGATCTGCCTCAGGAAAACGTCCAGGAGCGCGAGCAGTCGATCACGCTCGAGCTCAGGAACTTCCAGCCCGGGCACCGAGCCGCGATCTACCGCATCTTCCCGCGAGAGCAGAACTATTCCTCGCTTTACGAGACGCTCGAGTTCTATCTGAACCGGCGCTTCGTGGCGGGGGATGCCAGCCTCGTGATGTCGGTCCGCCTGAGCAAAGACGCTGCGTCAGACACGACCAACTACTACGAATACACCCGGCCCCTGCCGGACGGATGGGACGAGGTCAAGATCGACCTTGCCGAGCTCAGCCGGCTGCAGCTGGCCTCTCCGGACAGCCTGACGGGCAAGATCACGCAGCAGCTGGACGACGGGGCCGTCATCTCCCGCCGGGGCACGCCTTCCTTGACCTCGGTCCGTCGCGTCACCTTCACCGTGACCAACGTGGGCCGAACACCGCTGAGCGAGGGGGGGGTATGGATCGACGAGTTCCGCCTCTCCGGCGTCAAGAAGAACACCGGTACGGCCAAGCGCCTCCAGGTCACGGCCAAGCTCTCCGACTTCATGGACTTCACCGGCAACTTCGAAAAGAAGGGCGCCGACTTCGTGAGCATCGGGCAGGATCAGGGGAGCGGAACCACCGCGACCACCATGAACCTGTCCTCGCGGATCGCGCTCCAGAAGTTCATCGAACGGACGGGAGTGCTCCTGCCGCTGAGCTGGAGCTACAACAAGTCGCGACTGATCCCGAAGTTCAAGACGAACTCCGACCTCGTGGTGGACACGCCGACCGATCGCGACATCAACGAACGGGAAGATCAGCAGGTCTCCCTGAACTACAGCAAGCGCCGATCGGACAACGCCTGGATGCGGTATCTCGTCGATCCGTTCTCGGCTTCGTACACCCGGGGGCACACCGTCACACTGGCTCCGACGCAGCGGGACACGACGGTGACCAACGCGGGATCGGTCAACTGGCAGTTGGGGCTCGACAACGTCGGGGTCATGCGGCTGCCGGAACGTGGGCTGCCGGGTTTCCTCGGGAAGCCGGAGCTGCAACTGCTGCCGACGCAGCTGAGCGCCAGCTTTTCGAAGCGATCGACCGAGCGGCAGCTGTATCAGCGCACGGATCTCTCCAAGCCGTTCGTGCGGGAGGAAACGTACTCGCCGACATCGACCCAGCTGGCAATGGGAATGGCCGCGAGCCCGATCCGGGCGATCCGATACAAGATCGATAGCAGTCGCGATCTGAACCTACGGCAGAATCAGGAAACGCTCTTCGGATTGGGGCTCGGACGAGAGCGGACTCGCCGGCAGGACTTGAACGCGAATTGGGACCTTCCCGTGCTGCGGTTGCTCTTGGCGCCTCGGGTCACCTGGCAGGGTGGGTCGGACATGACGTTCCTGGAGCAGGGGGGAACGGTCAACGAAGGAGAGCCCGATCGTTACAACGGCTATCGCAACGACTCGTCCACGACCCTGGGCGGACGGATCGGAGTCGAGCAGTTCGGAGACTTCATCGAGACCCTCAAGCCGGGGGCCGGCAAGGACAGCGTCGCGGTTCGATCGAAGTCACGGGGTGGGGGCGGGGGAAGCGCCATCCGGCTCCACAACGTCAACCTCCAGTACACGATCTCCACGAACACGACCTACTCCCGCCGTCGTGGGGAGCCGAGCCTCGCATTTCAGCTGGGGCTCTCGCGGGACCTGGGGGGGCAGACGCGGGCGCTTTCCAACGCGACGCGTTCCACGACCGATACCAAGCGCTTCGGATGGGATACGACGGTCGATCTCCCGATCAACATGTCGATCAAGCCACGATTCGGTCACGATGTCAGCGAGACCAACGGGAACGGCGTGACCAACATCCGGCGTTCCACGACCTGGCCGGAGTTCGACCTCACGTGGGGCAACCTGCACAAGAGGCTGCGTCTGGATCAGCTTCTCCACTTGAAGAGCTTCTCCGCCAACACCCGCTATTCGCGGGAGAGCTCGGAAACAGGCCCGAACAAGAAGGACCTGATTTCCCGGACGACGACGACCGCGATCAATCCGCTGCTTTCCGTGCGCGCGACGCTCGACAACGGGATTTCGGCCACGCTCAACACGTCGCATCGCGAGACGGTCACGGAGCAGCTCCGCCAGCAGAGCGTGACTCGTTCCAGCGAGAGCCGGGCCAACCTGGATCTGAAGAAGTCGCTCACTCTGCGCAAGCGGGTGAAGGTGCCGGGGAGCGATTCCTACAAGGTGATCAACACGAGGATGGACGTGAACGCGGGAGTGAACTGGGAAACGAACTCCACCGAGACACGGTCGCCCGGCGCACCTCCGTCGGACTTGGGCTCCGTCAAGTTCGCCCTCTCGCTGGGTTCCAGCTACCAGTTCACGGACCGCATCACCGGATCTGCCAATCTCCAGGGCGGGCAGGATACCAACACCAAGCAACGGTCGCTGACGTCCCGGTTCATCACGGTGTCGGTCTCCGCGAGCTTCAGCTTCTAGTCCGGAGTATCTAGCTCGGGCTGGGCCAAAGGAAAACGCATGTCGATTCGCACCTCCCGCGGCACTCGCTGGTTCCGCACCGCTACCTGGTGGTTGCTCCTCGGGCTCGCTCCGGTCAGCGCCCACGCGCAGTCCGGCTTCGACGCCGTGCAGGCGCTGCGATGGGTCGAGCGGCAATGCGATCTGGGTTCGCGGACTCCCGGCTCGGAGGCGCATCGGAAATGCCAGGAGCTGATCGTCGGACAGTTGTCCTCGTTGGGCTTCTCCACGGAGCGGCTCCCGTTCGAAGCGAGCCATCCCAAGGATGGCTCTCCCGTCTCGGGGGTGAACCTGTTGTGCCGGATTCGTCCCGGAGCGACTCCCCGGCTCCTGCTGGGCGCGCACTACGACAGCCGTCCCTGGGCCGACGAGGAACCGGACGCCTCTCGTCACGACAAGCCGGTGCCGGGTGCGAACGACGGGGCTTCCGGAGTCGGGGTGCTGCTGGAGCTCGCCCGGATCTGGGCGGCCGAGCCGCCTCCCATCGGGGTGGACCTCGCTTTTTTCGACCTCGAGGACCTGGGACAGCACGGGACTCCGACGTCGTTCTGTCTCGGGAGTCAGTGGTTGGCGGCACACTATCCGGGTGGGCTGCCGAGTGCGGTTCTCGTGCTCGACATGGTGGGCTCCCCGACGGCCGAGTTCGGGCGCGAGCTATATGCGTGGAACTTGGCTCCGGCCTGGGCGGACCTCGTGCCGCAGCTGGCGCGCGAACGGGGATTCGCGGAGTGGCCTGAGGGCGTCGAGTACGCGGTCGTCGACGATCACCTTCCCTTTCTTCACCAGCACTTGCCGGCCAATGTGATCATCGGGCTCAACGATCCCTTCTGGCATACTCTGGCCGACACTCCGGACAAGATCAGCCCGCGCACCCTGAGCCACGTCGGTGAGGTGGTGCTCGCGGTCGTCGCAGGGGGATACGTCGGGGGCTGAGTCGCGACCCTCGAGCAGTCACCCGATCGCTCCGGTGCAAGGCACGCGAGACGGCGGATCAACCGCTCGCAGGGTGGGATGCATCGAAGGGAAGGTCGCGTCCCGGCCCCACGGCTCGATGGGTGAGCGGGGACCCCGAGCGGCCAGGTCGCGGTGCCACGGGCTCGCGCGCGTCCCGTGAGGGGGATCCGGGGGACCCCCGAAAGCCCTTGCGACCGTTAGACAGGTTGTGTACGGTGACACCGCGTGGACCTCTGTCCACGTTTTTGTTTGGGGAGAAGTGCGGCTCCGCCGGGGGCGTTCATGACGAAAGAACAGCTGGCGGAACTAGTTCAGCCCCTTGTGTTTGCGGAAGGATACGAGCTGGTCGAGTGCTCGGTTTCGCGGCGTCCGCGGGGCCAGACCTTTCGGGTCTCGATAGACCGGGAGGAAGGCGTTACTGTGGCTGCTTGCGCCGAGGTGAGCCGGCGGATTGCCCAGATCTTGGAGGACAATCCGCTGACGAGCGGCGGCTTCGACATCGAGGTCTCCTCACCGGGCATGAACCGCCCGGTCTGGACCTTGGAGCACTACCGGCGTTTCCGCGGCGAGGGGGTGAAGGTACAGCTGAGGAATCCGTCGGAAGGTACCACCATGACGACTCTGATCGGTGAGATCGGAGACGTCGAGGACGATGGGTTCTGGCTGTTGCGGGAAGGTTCGGACTCGCTCCGACTTCGGTTGGACGAGATCGAATCAGCCCATTTACGCATGGATCCATGGAAGCGAAGGCCCGGACGGAACCCGGGTTCGCGTTGAGAAAACCCGCGGGGGTTTGGATGGCGACGGAAGAGATCCTGGAAGCACTCAAGGTCATCGCTCGTGAAAAGAGCGTGGACCGCCAGCTGTTGGTGGAGACGCTGCGAGCGGGGCTCGAGAGCGCGGCCAACAAGAAGTACGCTACGGCCGCCGAGGTCGACGTGCGCTTCGACGAGCTGAGCGGCGAGATCAAGGTCCGGGTTCACAAGAAGGTCGTTCAGGTCGCGTTGGATCTCGAGGGCGAGATCGATTTGGAAGAAGCGCTCAAGCTGGATCCCCATGCGCGTCTCGGCTCGACCGTTCCCGTCGAGGTTCCGATCCAGGAGATGGGTCGGGCGGCGATTCAGGCCGCGAAACAAGTCCTGGTGCAGCGGGTTCGCGAAGCCGAGCGCGAAAACGTCTTCAACGAGTACGCGGACAAGACGAATCAGGTCGTTTCCGGAACCGTGTCCCAGGTGGACCGGGGCAGCGTCATCGTCAAGATCGGTCGGACCGAGGCCATCATTCCGCACCGGGAAGTCATCAATCGGGATCGGTTCAAGATCGGTGATCCGGTGCGCGCATTGCTCATCGAAGTGGACAAGAGCCAGCGCGGGCCCCAGCTGATTCTTTCCCGGACCAATTCCGAGTTCGTGCGTCGGCTCTTCGAGAACGAAGTCCCGGAGATTTTCGAGCGGGTCGTGGAAATCCGCGATATCGCGCGTGAGCCCGGATCGCGCACCAAGATCTCGGTCGTATCCCACGACGATCGCGTCGATCCCGTGGGTGCGTGCGTGGGGATGAAAGGGGCGCGCGTTCAGGCGATCGTGCGCGAGCTCGGGGGCGAGCGGATCGACATCGTACCGTGGAGCCC
>JAGQHR010000176.1 GCA_020431745.1 Candidatus Eiseniibacteriota bacterium | reverse complement strand
ACACTGCGGGAGTTCCTGGGACTGATCGACGGCTACGCCTTCCTCGAGCAGATCGTCCAGGGCGAGATCCGTTACGAGCTTCCGATGCACACGACCTCGATGCTCCAGAGCGGCGGGCCGGTATTGGAAGACGACGGTGAGCGTCTGGCCCGTCTCGAGCTGGAGCTGCTGGGCGAGCCGGATACACCTGCGCTCGAGCTGCAGGATCGTTTGGAGGATCAGGGCATCAAGATCCTGACGGCAGCGCCGGATGCGGAACATGAAGAGGTGCACGGGTTCTTCCTCTTCGATGGTCGGGTCGGACCGGCGTTCGGCATCGACCGGGTGCGCGAGGACCGTCGCGTCGCGTTCGCGCTCGCGCATCTTTACGGGCACCTCGTGATGGACGTGAATCCGTACCGCAATCGAGTCTGCGGTTGGAGCCGCGGTCTCTTCGGCCTCGATGACTCTCCCGAGGAGAGGCGGGCGAATCGTTTCGCACGGTCGCTGCTGCTTCCCGAGGCCAAGCTCCGGGTGACTCTCGAGCAGATCGCGGGGGCCGTTCGGTCGGGGGAGTCGAGTCCCGGATCGAGCTGGTACCTCCTGCAGGAGATCTACGAGGTGGAGTCGGGTCTGCTGGAGCAGCGCTTCGCGGACCTGGGACTGACGACCCTGGCGCAGCAGCTGCGGGCCGCGGCGACGCCTCCGCCGGAGACCGTGCCCGCGCCCCCATGGGAAGGGATCGTCCACGGCGGATTCACGCTGCCGCAGCGGTATCTGAACCTCGCGTTGGCCTGTCGGCACGAAGAGGTCATGGACGATCGCATGCTCGCGCGCTTTCTGGGCGTCAACGTCAGCGAGGCGCGGGCGTTCGTACGCTCGAGCGGGCTCTACGGGGAGGCGCCGCCCCGGCCGGATCACGGACGTCCGCAGGACGACGGAGACAACGGGGTCGAGGGGCAGGCCGGCACGCATTGACACCCCCAGGGAGCCACCGATAGCATGCACCGGATGATTCAACTCCGCACGTACGCGTTCCTCGACAATCTGCAGCCGCAGCTCGCGGCCCATATCGGGACCACCTCACGGGGTTTTCTTCCCGTCGCGGGCGTGGCCTCGCTCTGGGTGGAGATCGCCCCGGGAATCAGCATCCATCGGTTGCTCGACTCCGCGCTGAAGGCGACGCACGTCCAGCCCGCCACGATCGCGGTCGAGCGTGCGTTCGGGGTGCTCGAGGTGCACCACAACGATCAGGGAGAGGTCCGGCAGGCGGGTGCGGCCATCCTCTCCGGGATCGAACACCAGGAATCGGATCGAATGAAGCCGCGGATCGTCTCCTCGCAGATCATTCGGTCGATCGAGTCCTACCACGTGCAGCTCATCAATCGGACGCGCTACGGATCGATGATCCTCCCCGGACAGTCCCTCTTTATCCTCGAGACCGAGCCGGCGGCGTACAGCGTCCTCGCGGCGAACGAAGCAGAAAAGGCGGCGCGGATCACCCTCGTCGATGTCACCCCGGTCGGTGCGTTCGGGCGGCTCTACCTGGCCGGTCCCGAAGCCGAAGTGGACGCGGCAGCCGAAGCGGCCGAACGTGCTTTGAGAGGTGTGGAGGGTGTCGAGCGCTCCAGCTGAGCCCACGCCCTCGTGGAGCTCCGGCCGGAGCTCGACCCGGACCGTCTCCGCTCTCATCCTGTTGTTTCTCTCGTTGGCCGGCATTTCCGTCGCGCTGCATCCGCCGGGATGTCTGTGGACCGTGGACGGGGGCAACAAGCTCCTGCTGACCCGCTCCGTCCTCGCAGGCCACCGGTGGTCGCCGGAGCTGCCCTATCCCGGACGTGCGCTGGACGCGGATCTGCGATGGAGTCCGATCGCCCCACCGTTCGGCATCGCCGAGGACGGTGCGCTGCGCAGCCAGTACCCTCCGGCATTCGCGCTCCTCTCCGCACCCTTTCTGGGAACGTTGGGGGAGCGGGGACTCTTCCTCCTGCCGCTCGCGGGGGGAGTGCTCGCCCTCCTCGGGGCCGCGTGGGCCGCGCGCCGTTGCGGCGGGTCGCCGGGACTCGCCGTGCTCCTGGCCGGACCGGGCTCCGCGCTGATCTTCTATTCCGTCTCGTTCTGGGAGCACTCGCTGGCCGCAGCGTCCCTCACCTGGGCGATCGGATGGCTGCTCGGCCCCGCTCGGGACCGGCGTCCGATCGTGGCGGGTCTGCTCTTCGCGGCGGCCGCGATCTTCCGCGACGAGCTGCTTCTGCTGTTGCCCGTGGTGTTGATTTGGGTGTGGCTCGGGTCCCGGAAGACGTCGGTGGTCCGGATTGCGATCGGGTTCGCGATCGGGTGGACTCCGTTCGCACTCTGGCAGCTCTTGGAGACGGGATCGATCTTCGGACGCCACGCATGGCTCAACCTTCGGGCCTCCGCCGGCCTGCATGCGGGTGCGACCATGCACCTGTGGCCGATGCTGCGCGGATGGTTGGAGGATCGGGGTCAGGTGATCGCGAGCCTTCTGGTCGCGTCTCCGCACTCTCCGAACCTCGTGATCGCTCTCGTCGCGCTTGCCGCCGGATGTCTGATCGTTCTCGCGGAGCGGATGGGGGGCCGCCCTTCCGCAGGCCATGCCGAGGGTGGGACCCCGGGTGCTCCGAGGGGGCGTGGTCTTTCCGTGATGATCGGAGCCGGGGCGGGGATCATCGCGTTGGCGACGCTGGCCTGGATCGCCGTTCTCGTCGATCCGCGGACTCCCATCCACGGGCCTGAGGTTTCCGGAGGACTGGTGATGGCGGTCCCGTGGCTCGTGCTGGTGTTCTCACGATCGGATTCCCACGAAGGGCGAAGGCTCGGCGGATTGCTCCTGGGTTGTGTCGGACTTCTCGTGCTGGCGACCCCGATCGTCACCACCGCGGGAGCGCACTGGGGACCGCGCATCCTCGTTTCGCTGCTCCCCCTGCTGGCCGTGCGGGCGTCGCTCGTCTTCGAGCGGACGGTCGATCCTGCGGATCGAGACCCGTTCCGTTCCGAAGCGGCCGCAAGCGCCTCCGCATCCACGACCGGACCGCGGCGACCGAGCCGTACGGCGGTGGGCGTGCTGGCCGGTGCGGCGGTCCTCCTGCAGCTGAGCGGCCTGTATATCCACCACCGCGAGCTCGACCGCATCGCACGGATGCAGGACGAGGTGGCGACGATGGAGGAGCCCATCGTCACGACGATGTGGTGGTACGCGCAGCTCATGCCGCGAATCTATCCGGCACGCTCGATCTTCCTCGTGCGTTCGCGGAGTGATCTCGAAGATTGGCTGCTGCGTTATGCCGACTCCGGGGGGACGTCGTTCACCTTCGCGAGCACGACCGGTGATGCCCTGCTCGCTTCGTTGCCGCTGCGTGCCGGTTCCGCCATCGCGGTGGACGTCCCCGGTTACGCCCACTTCCTGCTCCCCGTGGAAGTCCTCCGCCCGCGACGGGGCGCCTTGGCGATCGATCGGATCTGGCTGCGGATGCGCCGCGACTCCGCGCTGCGCAGTCGATCGGACGCCCCTGGTGGTTCGGATCGATAGCGATGCTCGCGCATCGGCCGAGTCCGTTCGAGCTCCGTGGCGGTGTAGTCCCCCGGGTTCAACCCGGGGCCGGGGTGAATGCTTGGACCCCGGCGCGTGCTCAGTCGCGTACTCAGTCGCGTACGGTGGCGTCCGATTCTCCGGCGTGCGGATGCTCCAACCGCTCCTGCTCGATGGCGTAGTCCAACATCCAGAGCAGGAGGATCTGCAACGCGAGTCCGGTCAAGGCCACGAACTGCTCCCGGTAGAATTGGAACACCTGAGTCAGGAAGATGGAGACCAGCACCGCACGCTTGAACCAGCCGTACGAGTGGAGCCGGGAGCGGCGCATCTGAATCAATCCGATCAGCATCAACCCGCCGGAGACGAACGAAGAAGTCACCTCCAGCCACTCGAGGAGTCCGGCTCCGTCCAGAGGCGGGCCGAGCCCCAGAATCGGCAGACTGGTCGGCCCCCACCGGCGCAGCGGAACCTCGATGAGTCCGTGATACAGCTTGATCCCGATCAGCATTGCGAAGAACGCGGCGAGAATCCTGGAAAATGCCGGGATGCCCGAAACCCGCGCATAGGTCCGGCGGCCGGACCTCTTGAGCCGCTCCAGCCACGGCGGCGCGATCGTCGGGACCACGCGCGCCGTCTCCAGCGTCTGCGTGAGGGGGCGCACCAGCGGATTCGTCGGATCGCTCTTCGACAGGTGCCGCAGCGCGCGGCGACGTTCCTCCTCGTCGAGGTCGATGAGCGCGACCTCCTCCATCTCCTGGAGCGCGTTCACGAGATACTCCTGCGGAGAGACCTTCCGGCCGGTCCGAATGCGCCAGGTCGTGACGTAGAGGAGCACGAAGAGGACGTAGATGAGCGCCGCCGTCGGGCGATAGAAGTAGTCGTTGTCCTGCGTGATGAACTTCCCCAGCTCGTCGATGAAGGTTCCGAACCCGACTCCGCCGAGCAACGCCGCGGTCCAGCGGGCGGTGCGTCCCAGGAACCCGAGCTGGATCACGACCGCGCCGGTGAGGAGGAATCCGCCCCAGAGCATGTGTGCGATATGCAGCTGCTCGCCACCCAGTTGGGGATAGCCGGTGAGACGGAGGAAGAACCGGATTCCCAGCACGGAGGCGACCGCGGCGACGAGAAACGTCTCGTAGAGGACTCCGGCCTCGAGATTTCGGATCCAGGGGCGTCGCGCCATGCTCCTCCCTCTATACAACGGGTCCACGATCCGCGACCATGGCGAAATGAGCTCAGAGACGATACCGCGATTGCGCCTGGACCTCGATCTGGTTCCGTCCCCCGATCCGGAGCAGCCGGGCTATCTGATCCGCGACCCCAAGCAATACACCGATGTCATCCTCGTCCTGCCTCCTCTCCTTGCGGCCGGTCTCGAGCTGTTCGACGGGGAGCACACCGTCGTCGATCTGCAGTCGCACTGGGCACGTCTGACCGGGCAGATCGTCGACTCCGACGTGGCGCGATCGATGATCGCGACGCTCCGGGAGCACGGCTTTCTGCAAACCGAAGAGCTGCAGGCGCGGGTCGAACGCCGGCATCGGGAGTTCGCGGAGGCGCCGGTCCGTGCTCCGGCGCACGCCGGTTCCGGGTATCCCGAAGACGAAGCGGAGCTGCGCAGCTATCTCGACGAGTCGATGCAGGCCGCGTCTCCCGGATCGGACGACGGGCCGTCCGGCGTGGGGTTGGGGTTGGCAGCCCCCCACGTCAGCCCGCATGGAGGTTGGGACAGCTACACTGCGGCTTACCGCGATCTGGATCCCGCGGTGGGGGAGCGTACCGTCATCCTGCTCGGCACTTCGCACTACGGGGAGCCGGATCGTTTCGGACTCACCCGCAAACCGTTCGGCACGCCTTATGGTGACGTCCCGACCGATGGAAACCTCGTCGACGAGTTGCAGCGGGCTGCGGGTGACGCGGTGGTGATGGAGGACTACTGCCATGCGATCGAGCACTCGATCGAGTTTCAGGTGCTGTTCCTCCGTCACCGACTGGGACCGCGGCTGCGCATCGTCCCCATCCTTTGCGGTGCGTTCCTCGGTGTGATCGCGGAAGGAAAGGCGCCCGAGTCCGCGCCGCGGGTGGCCCGGTTCCTCGCGGCTCTGCAGGAGTTCGCCGCACGACACCGAGACGAGCTCTTCTGGGTGCTGGGCGTCGACCTTTCCCACATCGGGGCCCGCTACGGCGACCCCGAGCCGGTCGTCGCCGAGCGCGAGCGCATGCTCGAGGTGCGGGCGCGCGACCTGGCGCGGCTCGATTCCCTCTGCCGCGGCGAGACCGACGCCTTTCTGGAACAGGTGCTTCCCAATCGCGACGACCTGCGTTGGTGCGGACTCTCTCCCCTCTACACCTTCGCCCGGGCACTGCCCGATGCGCGGGGATCGGTCCGGCGCTACCAGCAGTGGAACATCGATCCGGAGTCCGTCGTCTCCTTCGCGGCCGTCGACTTCCACTGATCCCTCCACGGCAAGTCTTTACGAAAGAATCGTTTAACACGACGGTTCCGATCTCTGTCGCTGCGGCCGAAAACCCTCTCGGATGTCACGCCGACTCTGCGTCGTGCACGCGGAATCGCTCGTGGCCGATGCATGGCGACCGGAGGGAGGGCTCGATGCTCGCAACGGTGATCTGGGTGGGAATCGGTTTCGCGACGCTTCTTCTGGTCCTGCAGATGCTGCGCCAAATGGCTTGGCGCCGTGCGTGCCGCGCCGGGGCCGCCAAGATTCACGCCGATCTCCTCGCGACGTTCAAGGGGATGCACCAGTATCAGCCCGCCGGGCGAACGCAATTCGTGCATCTGGATTGGACCAGCTACGACGAGGCGGCCGCGGTTCTCAAGGCGCGGGGTTTCAAGCTGCTCGGCGGGATCGAGGACGTGACCGTGTCCCGGGTCAATCCCGACGCGCGCACGCTGATCGAGATCCACGCGACCGCGGACGGCTCGATCGCGGTCGGGACCTACTTCCTCCACGGCCTCTCGGTCATCGACTGCACGACCGAGATGCCGGACGGCCGGATGCTCGTCACGACGAATGCCGAAGCGAACAAGTTGACCTCGCCTCCCAGCATCCGCCGCGAGACGCTCCCCGCGAACACCGGAATGGAGGCGTTGCTCGACGTTCACGTCGCGAGGCTCCAGGCCCTGCGCGAAGCCGAACCGAACGTCTTGT
>JAGQHR010000175.1 GCA_020431745.1 Candidatus Eiseniibacteriota bacterium | reverse complement strand
TCGGCCAATAGTGCGACGCGTCGCCCCGCCGGATCGTACACGCCGAGCTGCAGCTGCTCCGTGCTTCCCGGAAGGGCCAACGCGGCGAAACGGACGTTCAGGTCGCCTCCCGAGTACGGCAATGGCCCGGCGCTCAGGAGCGCCCGCGAACCGATGGACGTCACCCCGAGCACAAAGGACTCGGACAGTCCGTTGATCGCGGTGAGCCGGTACTCGGCGACGTCCGCCTCGGCATCCAACAGCCGGTCGGTGGCGAGACCGTCTGCGAGCATGGTCCACTCCCCCGTCCCGGACACTCGTCGCTTGTCGATGCGATAGCGGATTCCCGCCTCCGGCCCCGGCTCGGTTCGCCACTGGAGCTGCGTTCCCGCCCCCTCGGACGCGGTCCGGAAGTAGTCGAGGGCAATCGTCGCCTCGATCGTGAACAACCCACGCGATTGCACCTGGCCGCTCACTCCCGGCGTGGAGGGCTTCAGCAGGAGGCGCGCGTACCGCGTCGGGAGGTGGGGCACCTGTACGGTCACGGAGTTGCTCGGCCGCCCTCCCACCGATTCGAGCAGCGGGACGAGAGAGGCTCCGCCGTCGACGGAGAGAAACACGTCCGCCCGCTCCGCCCCGGTCCAGGCGATGGTCTCTTCCGCACCCACGGTCCAGGTCGTCCCGTCCCCCGGCGCCGTCAGGTGGTACCGCGCGAACCCATGTGCTTCGACCGCGCTGGGAAAGCCGGACGACGCCGGCGCGCCGATCACGAGGCTCGCGAGCGCGCCGGGCTCTCCCGACAAGCCGGCGACCGCGGTCCCCAGTCGATCCTGCGCAGATCCGTCGATCACGAGGTCGGGAACGGAGTCCAGGAGCGGTCCTCCGAAGAACACGGCGATGCGACCGGACGCCGTGCCCCCTGCCGTGGCGAAGGGTGCACCGACGGCCAGCTCGTCGAATCCGTCGCCGTTGAGATCGGAAACGAACGCGACCGCGCTGCCGAACCGGTCGCCCGCGTCCATCCCGGTGAGAACGAGATCCGCGGTGTCGTCGAAAGATCGCCGCCCCAGGTACACGAAGACGCGTCCCGCGTCGGCTCCGCCCAGATCGTCCAGAGGCGCGCCGACGGCCAGGTCCTCGATCCCGTCTCCGTCGAGATCCCCATGGCCCGCGATCGACGAACCGAAGCTGCTGCCTTGGGGTCCGCGCAGGGTCCAGTTCTGGCTCGACCGAAACGGCGGTCGACCCATGCGAATCGTGACCACGGCGGAGGACGGATCTCCCACCGCGTAGTCGAGGGCGCCGTCGTCGTTGACGTCTCCCAAGCCGGTGGAGGACTCGCCTCCGCTGGGGCCGGTGTCATCGACCTGTCCGTTGATTCCGGGACCGCCGTAGTAGATGTGATAGCCCTGGTCCCCGCCGGGGTTGCCGACACCCACGTCGTCGTAACCGTCCCCGCTGACGTCGCCGAGAGCGGCCACGGACGCACCGAACTCGAACGGAGAGCTCTCGAACGGAACGAACGTCACGTCCGCGACGCCGTCGACTCCGGGTCCACCCAAGAACAGATAGGCCCGGCCGTCCCCGCCCGCGGCGCCGGTCGCGCCGACGAGAAAATCGAGATACCCGTCACCGTTGGCGTCCCCGGCTCCACTGACGCTCGCACCGAAGGCGTTCCCGGAGTTTCCGGTCATGATCACGTCGGGAGTCCAGTCCATCGCCGGGCCGCCGAAGTAGAGATACGCGGCGCCGGCTCCCAAGCCCCCGGTATCGTCCTGGGGAGCGCCGACCAGCACATCGTCGTACCCGTCGGCGTTGATGTCGCCGACGACGGCGACCACCTGCCCGAAGGCTCCATCCTCGGCGGGCGCCGGGATCGCGAGATCCAGCGCGCGACTCACGGCGGGCTGCGGCAGGTCCGGGAGGATCTCGAAGGTCTCGCTGGTCGCCGACCTCGATCGATTGGCGGAGAACCCCGAGTAGACCACGCGCACGAGCCCCCTCGAGGTCGTCGCCGAAGGCACGGTGATCGCGAGCGTGTTCTGGATATCGCCGCCCACGCCGGAGGCGAGACGTTGCCAGGAGGCGCCGCCGTCCACGGAGAGATCGATGTCGGCCAGTTCCGTGCCCTTCCACTCGATCGTCGCGCGATGGCCAGCGATCCACTTCGTTCTGCTCCAGGGGCGCGTGATCTTGTAGGCATAGAGGGAATAGATCGCACCGTCCGGATACTCCGCCGAGAGAACCTCCACATTGCCGTCTCGATCGATGTCACCGATTCCGAACGTGTAGCCCTGGCTCAGCCGCTCGCCGAACGTCGTGAACCCGACGTCCGAACCGAAGATCAGCGTCTTCTCGAGCAGGATGTCGGCCCGCCCGTCGTGATTCACGTCGCCCACCCGACTGAAAGTGAGGGGGTAGGAAGAGCCGACGTCGTCGATCACCTGGAAGGTTCCGAACTCTCCCAGGGCGGCGCCGGGGAAGTAGTAGAGCGAACCGTAGAAGTCGCCCGTCGCAGCGACGATGAGCTCGTCGTCTCCATCGTTGTCCATGTCCCCCGGCGAGAACAGCCGGCGTCCGAACTCGTCATCATCCACGAAGGTGCGCAGAGTCTCGACCAGCTCCAGGCTGGACGCGGGCCGCCCGAAGTACACGTAGACGAACGACTCGCCGAAGCCCACGTAGTCGCTGACCGCGAGATCGCGCCGACCATCACCGTCGAAATCGCCGGCCGCCATGTTGACACCCACGGTGCGACCGGGAGCGCCCGGGCTGGGGATGGCCAGATCGGAGTTCCCGTCGGCGTTGTACCCCCCGCGATAGATATGGATGCGATCGTTCGTGAAGTCGGCGACGGCGAGGTCGTCGTCCCCATCCCCGTCGATGTCCCCGATCGCCTCGATGCTGTGACACCCGCCCAGGGCCCCGCCGGTGATCGTGATGTCCGGGGTCGTGTCGAAGACGGGACCTCCGAGGAAGACGAGCGCGTCCTCTTCGGCGTAGCGACGGGCCACGATGTCTCCGTACCCGTCGTCGTTGTAGTCGAGGGTCGCGATGTCGAGGCCGAGCGCCGTGTTGTTGGCACCTCCGACGATCGATGCGGAGGGTCCCGACGGCGCGGTCGGGCCTCCGAAATAGATGTAGATGATCCCGTTGTCGCTGTGTCCCCCGCTGTCGAAGAGATAGTTGCCGATCACGATGTCGAGGTAGCCATCGCCGTTGAGGTCGGCCGGCTCCGCCACCTCCCCGATCTCGAACGCGCCCTGGTTCGTCGTGGCCAGTCGTTCCTGCGTCAGAGCGAGGGCTCCCCCGCAAGTCACAGCCAGCAGGATGGCCGCAGTGGTGAGGATCGAGCGACATTTCGATGCAGGCATGGCCACCCTCCGGGCTGCCGAGCTCGGCTTGAAGACGGGTGCTCCATCGACCGGCAGCGGACCTGGTCGGATACGTCACGGAGGAACCCCTCGGGGATCGGGGATCGGGGGTTCTCGGAGTCTTTCCAATCGGTCAAGCTTGCCGGGGCCGAAAACCGAACGCGGGGGGATGGAGAAACGCGTTCGCCGTGATCATCTCCGTACTGGACACGTTGTCGAGACTCATCCCGCCTCCTCCCGACGTAGTCACCACACGACCGGCCGCATCGGCGATCCGCGTGAGGACCGTCCGCAGCACCCACACCGCGCCCTGCCGGTTCGACGAATCGAAACGAGGTATTGTTAGGAATCTGTTAGCATCCACGGCCGAGTTCCGACTTTCGCATGGACCGAAGACGTCCCGGTACTCTGGGCTGGCAGGGATACCGCTCCGTGTCGTTCTTGGTTTACTCCTGGGCGCTCCCGTGCTACCAACGGCGACTGACCGTTCCTAACCGCGGAAGGAGCCTGCTATGACCAAACGGTTTCCGGCCACTTATCTCCGGCCTGCCGTCCGGCTCTTCATTCTCCTCGGGCTTCTGGTGCTCCCCAACGGCTGCAGCCAACCCACCCCCGAGCGTCAGTTCCGGATTCTCTCCGGCTCGGAGAACAAGACGCTCGAACCGATCCTCCAGGAGTTCGCGAAGTCGAAACGGGTGGATCTCACCATGGATTACAAAGGCTCGGTCGATGTCATGCTGGAGCTCCAGGAGCCGGAGTTCGGGTACGACGCGGTCTGGCCCGCAAACAGTCTCTGGATTTCGATCGGGGACACCCAGCACCGCGTCAAGCACGCCAAGTCGATCATGACATCACCGGTGGTCTTCGGCATCCGCGAGGGGCTCGCCCGACAGCTCGGGTTCACCAGTCGGGACGTCCGGGTCGCCGACATCCTGAAAGCAATCGAGGAGAAACGACTCCGATTCATGATGACATCGGCCACCCAGTCGAACTCGGGAGCGAGCGCCTACATCGGCTTCCTCTACGCGCTCCTCGGTAACCCGGACGTCATCTCCGCCGCTGACCTCGAGGACCCGACGCTCGGCCCGCATATCCGCGCGCTCCTCGCCGGGGTCCATCGATCCTCGGGCAGCTCGGGCTGGCTCAAGGATCTGTTTCTGGAAGGTTCCTACGACGCGATGGTCAACTACGAAGCGGTGATCATCGAAGCGAACCAGGAGCTCGAAGAGCGGGGCCGCGAGCCTCTGCACGTGATCTACCCCATCGACGGGATCGTGCTCGCCGACTCGCCCCTCGGATTCATCAAGCACGACGACGAGAGCCTCGAATCGTTCTTCCTCGAGCTGCAGGACTTCCTCCTCTCGGACCGGGTTCAGAAGCAGCTGGTGGACACCGGACGGCGGACCGGGTTCGGAGGACGAATGCAAGACGCCGATCCCGAGATCTGGAAGGCGTCCTGGGGGGTCCAACCCAACAAAGTCCTCTCCCCGATCCGTCTGCCCTCCGCGGAGGTCATCCTCGAGGCCCTGACCCTCTACCAGAGTGAGTTCCGCAAACCCTCCCTGACCGTCTTCTGTCTCGACTTCTCCGGAAGCATGGAAGGAGAGGGTGAGTGGCAGCTCGAGAACGCGATGAAGGTTCTGCTCGACGAAGAGAGCTCGCGGCGCTTTCTCATCCAGGTCGGCCGGCGAGACAAGACGATCATTCTCCCGTTCGATGGAGTCGTGCGGAACGGGGCGGTCTTGGAAGGGAATGACCCGGCATCGCTGCAGGAGCTTTCGGTTCGGATCGGCACCGAGGCCCCCACCGGGAAGACCGACATCTACGGAGCCGCCATCCGCGGTCTCGAGCTCATCGAGCAGGAGGAGTACGAGGACTACGTGCCGGCCGTCATCTTGATGACCGATGGCCTGTCCAACACGGGGCACGACTTTCGAGATCTGGAGCGGAAGTGGAAGAGTTCCCGGCTCGACGTCCCGATCTTCTGTATCCTCTTCGGAGACGCATCGGAAGAACAGCTGGGGGAGATCGTGGATCTCACCCGGGGGCGGATCTTCGACGGGAGACAGGATCTGATTCAGGCATTCCGCACGGCCAAGGGATACAACTAGGTCTGGGAGTTCATGGCAGCTTCCCGGAATCTCGGATACACCGCGGCAGGTCTCGTCGCCGGGATCGTCTTCCTCGTCTTCCTCGTCGGAATGCGCGTTCCGCTGCTCCTTTCCATCGCGACGGGCACCGCGGCGTTCCTCGCCTCGATCCTCCTCTTCGTTCCCAGGGAGAAGAAGGGGGTGGCCATTGCCGTTCATGAAGTTCCGCCCGAGGCGGTCGCTCGTGTCCTCGCCGAGGGCAAGGAAAAGGTGAAGGCGATCCGAAGCCTCGGTAAGAAGATCGGAAACCGCTCGTTGCAGAGTCCCATCGAATCGATCTGCCGGCGGATGGAGCAGATCTACGAGAACTTCGAACGGGATCCGAAGGACATCAAGACCGCGGGGCAGTTCTTGAGCTACTACACCGACACCACGGTGCGCATCATCGAGCGCTACATCGAGCTCTCCGGTCACGACGTAGCGGACCGTGACATCCAATCGACGCTGACCAAGGTCGAGTCGATCCTCGGACAGATCGACCGGGCATTCGAGAAGCAGCTGGCGAAGTTGCTACGGGACGATGCTCTCGACCTCGAATCCGAAATCCGGCTGCTGGAGAAGACACTGGAAGCCGAGGGGTTGGCTCCAGGCCGCCGGCGCGACGAGCCACCACCGCTCCCGGACCAGCAAGGAGGTAGCACATGGGCAAGGTAGCCGGCGTCTTGATCTTTCTGCTCATCGTCCTCGGAGGAGGGATCTGGTACCTGTTCGGTCGCGGCGGGGATGAGAGCGGGTCCCCCGGAATCGGTGGACTGGCCGGCGGATCCCGGGAGGAGATCACCCTCAAGGGGCTGGTCGGTGGGGAAAAGGTCGGACTCCTCCAGGACCCGGATGTCCAAAGGATCCTCTCGCGGAAGTACGGAATCCGGCTCGACTACTACAAGGCCGGTTCGATCGAGATGGTCCGCGAGAACCCGGCTCCGGACATCGACTTCCTCTGGCCGTCCAGCCAGGTGGCCCTCGAGCTCTTCAAGCAGGAGCATCGGAGCCGTCTGCGCAAGGCGGAGATCATCTTCAACTCGCCCATCGTTCTCTACAGCTGGAGCTTGGTGGCGGATGCTCTCACTTCCCGCGGGATCGTCGAGAAGATCGATGCCACTTACTATGTCGTCGACATGCCGCGCTTGCTCGAGCTCGTCACGAGCGGACGAAAGTGGAGTGACGTGGGGTTGGGAGATCTCTATGGCAGCGTCACGATCATCTCGACCGATCCAACGAAGTCCA
>JAGQHR010000174.1 GCA_020431745.1 Candidatus Eiseniibacteriota bacterium | reverse complement strand
CAATCACGACCCTCACCTACGACGGTACTTCCGCATTCTGACGCCCGGGGAGATGATCCCGGAACGCTATCGGCCGAGCGGACTGCAGGAGCACGCGCCGTCCACCCGCTCGGAGGCCGCCCTCGAGAAGTCGTGGATCCAGGACGAGTTCGTCCTCGACCCCACGCGGATCACGCTCTACGTCGGCCAGACCGGGATGGATGGCGACACCTTCAAGAAGCTGCTCATCGATCAGTATGACATCCACGTGAACAAGACGTCCCGGAACACCATCCTCCTGTTGATCCACATCGGCATGACCCGCGGAACCTTGGCCCACCTGGTCAAGGTCCTGACGCAGATCGCCCGGCGGCTCGACGACCAGTTCGAGCATCAGAGCGCGGCACAGCGCTCGCTGCAGACCGCACGCGTCCGTTCGCTCAGCGAGGAGCTGCCGCCGCTCCCGAACTTCAGCGAGTTCCATCCCGCGTTCCGCGAGCCGGGCTCGGCCGGACCCGAGGGAGACATCCGGAAGGCGTTCTTCCTCGCGTACGACGAGTCGGCGTTCGAGTACGTTCCGTTGGACGGACGCTTGGCGGAGGCCGTCGAGCAGAACCGCGAACATGTCTCGGCGAGCTTCGTCACTCCCTACCCGCCCGGCTTTCCGATTCTGGTGCCGGGGCAGATCATCACCGCACAGATCGTGAGGTTCCTGATGGCGTTGGACGTCAAGGAGATCCACGGCTACGACCCGAACCACGGGCTGAGGGTGTTCTCGAAGACCGTCCTGGAGCAGACCGGATCCTCGAGTGCCGCGAGCGTTTCGAGCGCTTCCAAACCTTCGCGCCCAACCAAGCAAGGAGCCCGCCGATGAAGGCAGCCAAGAAGACAGGAAAGAAGTTACGGAAGAAGACGGCGAAGAAGGCGGCCAAGAGGACGAAGAAAGCTGCAAAGAAAGTTGCGAAGAAGGCTGCAAAGAAGATTGCAAAGAAGGCAGCAAAGAGGGTCGCGCAGAAAGCTGCCAAACAAGCTGCAACGAAGACCGGCAAGAAAGCCGGCAAGACCGTAGCCAAGAAGCCGACACGAAAGCCGACACCGAAGCCCACCCCAACACCAGCTCGCAAGACCGCCCGCAAGCCGGCGAAATCGGGGACGGTTCTGCGCGGGATCTCGGACATCCGCAGGTTCTTCTATCGCAACCAGACGCCCTACTACTTCGTCAGCGCCACGAACTTCAACGTCATGGGCATCGATGAGTGGGTGCACAACTTCCGCTACATCAACTACATCGATTGCTTCGACGGCGCCCATCCCAATCTGCTCTGCCCCCCGGAGCTGCCCCACGAGCAGTTCACCAGCATCGAAGACATCAACGATTACCTCCTGGGTCACCCCGATGTGGTGAGCTACATCCAGCGGAGGGCGGTGGGCGACGCGAAGGGACGCGCGGTGTTCCTGATGTTCGACGAGCGCACCGAGCGACGATGCCGCGATCTCGGCTTGGAGATCTGCTTCCCGCCGTCGGCGTTGCGCAATCAGGTCGACGACAAGATCTCGGCCACCCGCATCGCCGACCGCGCGGGGATCGCCTCGGTGCCGAACGTCCTCGCTCCGGTCAAGACGTTCGGCGACCTCCAACGGGTCGCCAAGAAGCTGGGTCCGGATTTGGTCGTCCAGACCGCCTTCGGAGACTCGGGCCACACGACGTTCTTCATTTCGGGGGAAGCGGACTGGAAGAAGCACGGAGCCGAGATCGCCGAGGCCCCGGAGGTGAAGATCATGAAGAGGATCCGCTGTCGCGGCGCTGCTCTGGAAGCGTGCGTGACCCGGCACGGAACGATCGTGGGCCCGCTCATGACCGAGCGCGTGGGATTCCCGGAGCTGACGCCGTACCGCGGCGGCTGGTGTGGAAACGAAGTGGTCCCGGAGGCCTTCAGCCAGCAGGTGCGGGACCAGGCGGCCCGGACGGCCACCGCGTTCGGGAACGAGCTTTGGAAGATGGGCTACCGAGGATACTTCGAGCTCGACTTCTTGCGGGACCTCGACACGGATCGGGTCTATCTCGGGGAGGTCAATCCTCGGGTCACCGGTGCCAGCGCGATGACCAACCTGGCGTCGTTCGCCCACGCTGATGCCCCGCTCTTCCTGTTCCATCTGCTGGAATACGCGGGCGTGGACTACGAGCTGGACACCGCGGAATTGAATCGGCGTTGGGCCGATCCCCAGAACATCGATCGATGGGGACAGCTCGTCATCAAGCACACGTCCGACAGCGTGGAGCTGATCACGGAAGCTCCCCGGACCGGGGTCTGGCGGATGGAAGCGGATGGGCAGATCGTCTTCGACCACCCCCAGACGCACCGGCGCACGGTCGACGACGAATCCGAGGCGTTTTTCCTGAGGATCAGCCGCCCGGGCGACTACTTCTACGAGGGCGCCGACATCGGGATCCTCATCAGTCCCGGTCGCATGATGACGGACGACTTCCAGCTCAACGAACGGGCCCAGGCTTGGATCCGGGGCATTCGCGCACACTACAAGTCGCGACCGCTGGGCGCCGCTTCTGCTGTGGACGCCTTGCCGGTCCAGGTGGGAGATTTCAAGATCATGTAGTGGGGGCATTCCTGACCCCGCTCCCGAAATCGAGTCCACCGAAGGAACCGAGCGCGCGATGAAGACGGTTTTCCTGGCGATCGAGGAGGCCCGACCCGGTCCCCGTTGGGCTTCCCTGGCGGCCAGTTTCTGGCCCGGCTACCGGAAGTGGTTCCTGCGGGAGGGCGAGTCGGCACGACCGAGCGCCGAGAAGGGTCGGCAGGCTCTCGAGGCTCATATGCCGGAGCTCGTCCCGACCTACCACCGGCTGGTGGAGCTGATGCCGGACGACCCGCTCGTCCCGCGCGCGTTGAGCCTCTACTGCCCGACGCCGTATCTGACGGGCTGTTCGCAGGCGGTTTGGGGCAGACCCCCGGCACGGCTGATTCGCAACTATGACTACAGCCCCGTTCTTTGGGAGGGTCTCCTGCTTCACAGCTCTTGGACCGGATCGAAGGTCATCGCCATGAGCGATTGTCTGTGGGGCGCATTGGATGGGATCAACGAGCACGGGTTGGCCGTGTCCCTGACCTTCGGAGGAAGTCGCGAGATCGGACCGGGGTTCGGAATTCCGCTCATCGTCCGCTACGTGCTGGAAACCTGTCGGACGACGCAGGAAGCCGTCCGGGCCTTGACGCGGATCCCCTGCCACATGGCGTACAACGTCACGGCGCTCGATCGAGCCGGCCGCTACGTCACCGTTCATCTCGCGCCCCGGGTCGCCGCGGTCGTCACCGACGAACCCGTGGCCACCAACCATCAGGCGGTCGGAGGATGGCTTCGGTACGTGGAAGCCTCCGGGAGCATCGACCGAAAGCGACTTCTGCGCGAGCGCGTCGAGGATGGCGAAGAAACCGAGGCGCGCTTCCTCCAGCGGTTCTTCGAGCCCCCGTTGTTTTCCCATCGATACGAAGGCGGGTGGGGAACCCTCTACACGGCGGACTACGCGGTCAGGGAAGGCACCGCCCGGTACTTCTGGCCCGGACAACCGGAGTTGGTGGAGCACGTCGACAGCTTCCGCGAGGAGGAACGTCTGCTTCGGTACTCCGATCGCAAAGCCGCGCAGGAAAGGAGAACGATCTCGTGAGCTTCCATTCGCATCTTCCACGCAGGAGCCTTCTCCCGGGTGTGCTCATGGGCTGCCTGGCGGTCGCACTCTCCTCCGTGGCTGCCGAGTCGCAGGTCGAGGGTTTGAGCTACAGTCTGCAGCCGACGATCGAACACTATCGTTGGAGCTCGGAGCTCGGACTCGAGGACGCCTCCCTCTACGGAGGCCGGCTCGGACTGAACTTCGGTCGCACCATGACGATCGAAGCCTACTACGCCGCCAAACAGGGCATTCGAACCAACCTCGAGCCGGGCTTCTTCCCGGAAGACTCCGATCTACCATTCCAGAACCAGAAGGTGGATCTCGCCAACTATGGCGCCGATCTGGTGCTCCACCTTTCGCGAGGACCGCTCGTTCCATTCCTCTCGACCGGCGGGGGGATCTATCGCTTCGACCCGCAGCGCGGAGCCCGCTTCGAGGAGATCGGCGTGAACTTCGGCGGAGGGCTGCGCTACGCCCTTCATCCGCGGTTCGATCTCTCACTGGGAGTGAAGAGCGCGCTCTTCCGATTGGACCGTCTGGCACTCGCCCCGGCGGAGAGTCTGAAGACGATGTCGACCGACCCCCAGTCCAATGACATCCGCAGCAGCTTCGCGGTGCGGGCGGGCATCGACTATCGACTGGGCGGCTACGATGCGGGTGCGGAGACGGAGATCGACCGGGCGCTCCGCGCGCGTTATGAAGCCGGTCTTTCCGGCACGTCGTGGCCGATCCAACCCTTCGTGGGCACGCTGAAGTACGCCCGTGACCTCGACCTTCCGGATCAGGATGTCATCGGAGTCCGGTCCGGCACGGACCTCGGCCGCTATGTGGGAATGCGGTTGTTCTACTGGCGGGGCGTCGAGAGCGGTTTCGATGCCACCGACCCCGTCCAGGGCTATGGCGGTGAGCTGCAGTTCGCGCTCAACTCCGGAGCCGGAGTGCGCCCGTATCTCGTAGGGGGTGTCGGGGTCATCGACTATCTCCAGGGATTCACCGATCGACTCGGAGCCACCCGCGAAGACGAGACCGCACTCATCGCTGGAGGGGGTCTGCGCTTCACCCTCGGCGACCGCTTCCGGGTCGACGCCTCGGCCCGTGACTACGTCATCTCGGAGCGATCCCTTTCGGACGTGACCGACACCAAACAGCTGCTCGCGAACTGGATGTACTCCGTAGGGCTGTCGTTCAGCTTGGGTGGGAGTGGAGGGAAGTCGAAGACGGTGCCGCTGGCTCCGGATTCGTCCGGTCACCCGGCGGCCGGTGCGGCTTCCGGCGCCACGACCGGTACGGGCAGCGGAACGGTAGGCGAGCCGAACGACACCGCGGCGATCACGGCAGCCATGACGGCGGACACGGCGGCGGCAGACTCGACGGCAGGTGCGGCGGCCGTCGGAGCCCCCGGGGAAGTGACTCCCGGGGATGCCACTCCCGGTGAAGGCACCGCAGCGGAGTCCGGAGCCACCCCCCGGATGATCACGTTCCCGGCCCCGGTCGAAGGTGAGGTCTACATTCGCTACGGCAAGCCCGGCGCGGTCTCGATCGAAAGCCGTTTGCAGTCCGGGGCGGTCCGGTCCTACACCGCTCCCGCCGACAGCGCGTCGCAGGTCGATTCCACGAACGTCTTCTCCGTTCCGGCGACGGTGCCGGCAGCGCGACCCGAGACGCCGATGCAGGGGTCCGTCTCGACCGCACAGATCCTCGACGAGCTTCGCGCCATCGAGGATCGACTCGCCCGGCGCATCGACGAGCGGCTGGCCCAAGCACGGATGGGCGAGCCCCAGCGCGCGGACTCCCCCATCGTCGTGGAGACGGAGGAGCAGCCGACCACGGAATCGATCGAAGAGCGTCCCGAGTCGCAGAAGGGAATCCGCAGCCTTCGTCCCTACACTGCACTGGCCTTCAACGATCCGAAGCAGCTCGCGCTGGGATTCCGGGTCGATCTCGGCCCCGTGACCAAGAACTCCCGGCTCGACGTGATTCCGGAGCTCAGCTACAGCCTGGCCAAGAACACTTCGGTGCTCGCCGCCGCCAACCTGCAGCTTCGCCCGTTCCTGCCCAAGACGAAGGCTGCCGCCACCCCGTTCCTCTATGCGGGAATCGGGATCCTGACTTTCGACGAGAATGCCGGGCAGTTCGATCGCACTTCCGGCGTGATCAATCTCGGATACGGAGTCGATGCGAACATCGGCCGGTGGCGGCTTTTCGCAGAGCACCAGGGTGTCGACTTCTTCGACTACAACCGGCTCATCCTCGGGGTCTCGCTCCTGGAGCGCAGCCGGCGCAACCTGCCGGAACGGTAGTCGTGCATCGGGCGTGCAGGAGACTCTGGATCCCGTGGATCCTGGCCGGAGGTCCGCTGGGAGTTGCAGGGGCGGCCGCCGCCACGGATACTTCTTCTAGGTCCGCCTCCGCGGACTCCGCCTCGGTGCACTCTGCCTCTGTAGACTCCGCCTCTGTAGACTCCGCCTCGGTGCACTCCGCCTCGGTGCACTCCGCCTCGGTAGACTCCGCCTCGGTAGACTCCGCCTCGGTGCACTCCGTCTCGGTAGACTCCGCCCCGGTGGCGACATCCGGGCCGGCGGATTCCGTCCTGGTGGTCGTCGCGCCGGAGGAGGGGATCGTCTACTTGCGCTATGGCCCGACCGCGGAGGCCGGTGCAGACGTCGGGCAGCCACTGCTCCAGTCGCTCCGGACCTTCGACCCGCAGCTTCCGCCACCTGCCACGGAGCGTCAGGCGGGCGTCGACGCGCATATCGTGATGGAGCCCGAACGGCACGACGCAATCGAGCCGCCCGCGTCCACCGAGCCGCGTCGCGTGATCGAGCCCGAACGATACGGCGCGGTCGAGTCGCCCGAAACAATACCCGATCCACGAACAGCAAGAGCCGAGCCGCCGGAACCTGCGAGTTTGGTGGTGATCCCGCCTCTCCCCCTCCCTCCGGCGGGGAGCGCTGCAGAGTCGCCGCCGCCGGTTGCGACGGCGATCGCGCCCGACACGACGGCGTTGGCCCCGGACACCACGGTAGTCGCGCCGGACACGACGGTGGTCCCGGAATATGCGATGGCGGACGCGCCACCCCCGCCGGTACCCGACACG
>JAGQHR010000173.1 GCA_020431745.1 Candidatus Eiseniibacteriota bacterium | reverse complement strand
ATTTTGCGAGGAGCACGGCAAGACGATCGCCGGGTTTTCCGATCTGGCGCTGGAGCTCATGAATCAGTACGACTGGCCGGGAAACGTGCGGGAGCTGCGCAACGTGGTGCAGCGGGCGGTCATCCTCTGTCACGAAGACGAGATCCAGCCCCGACATCTCCCCCCCGCGGTCCGCCCGACGGTGCGGCGGGAGACGAGCGTGCGGGGAACGCTCACCGTGACGGTGGGAACGCCGCTGGACGAAGTGGAACGAGCCGTGATCCTCGAGACGCTGACTTCGTGCGGAGGGAACAAGACGAAGGCGGCCTCGATGCTCGGCATCACGACCAAGACGCTCTACACCAAGCTGCGCCGCTACGGACATCTCCACGGCACGCCGGCGGAGGCGGCCCCGTGATCGCGCTCCTGACGCCGGTAGGAGCCGGCGTTTTTTGGCTGGAGGGAAATCGTTGAAGCTCGGCTGGCGATCGCGGCATGCGCTCGCGCTTCTGATCCTTGCCCTCGTCCTGGTCGTGATCTCTTCGATCTTCGAGATCACGAACGTGCTCCGCTTGTCCACGGATCGGGCCGCCACCGAAGCGACCCTCGCGATCGAACCGGTCCAGCAGATCATCGCGCAGCTCTCGGAGCAGCGTCCGGAAGCGACCATCGCCGAGCTGGCCCAGGATCCCCAGGTGAAGCGCGTGCTCACCCCGGCGCTCGCCTTCGCGCCTTCGGTGGCCACGATCATCGTCTGTGACCCGCGCGGAATCGCGGTGGCCCATGCGATTCCCGGAAACCGCGGCCGTCCCATCGACCGGCTGCCGCCGTTCCCGCGCCCGCAGGGATTCCGGGGCGCGTTCGCGCTGCTGCTCGAGCTGCGGGATCGGCAGAACTACGAAATCACCGCAGACTTGATACGCGGGGACCGGGAGTTCGGCTCCGTCCGCGCCCATATCTCGGGGACGTTGCTCGGAGACGAGGTCCGCCGGGTGCTCCGTCGCGGACTCCTCACCGCCGGGATCGACATCCTGCTCGCCGTCGGTGTCGGGTTGTTGCTGGGACGAACCGTCTCGGGGCCGGTCCGGCTGTTGGAGAAGAGCGTGGTGGCGATCCGCGAAGGTCGCGACGAACCGATTCCGGAGAAGGGCGTCGAGATGTTCGAGCATCTCGCCCGGGAGCTGAACATCTTGCGGGATCGCGTACAAATGGAGCCTCGCGTCCTGGCGAGTGTCGGACAGCTCGCGACCGGTCTCGCCCACGAGATCCAGCAGCCGATCCAGGCCGTCAAGTTCGCGGTCAGCGCGCTGCGGGACGCCCGCGACATGCCGGGAGACGAGGTGGACGGCTACGTCGACGACGCCAAGCGCGCGGTCGATCGGTTGCACAATGCGGTCAACGGATTCCTTACCGTGGTGCGGCTCAAGCCGATGCACCTGAGCTCGGTCGATTTGAATGCACTGTTGACCGACATTCGCGACGTTCTGGAAACCGAGGCGAACTTGACCGGACTGGAACTGGACCTTGATCTGGACCCCCACGTGGTCGAGACTTACGGAGACGCGCAGGTCCTTCGCCAAGCCGTGGAGAACCTGGTCAAGAACGCCATCCAGGCGACGCCGTCCTCCGAAGGAAGAGTCCGGTTGCGCAGCCGGTACGAACCAGGAGCAGTGCTTCTTTCGATCGAAGACTCGGGCCCAGGCATTCCGCCCGAGGTGCGCGAGAAGGTTTTCAATTTCAGCTTCACGACGAAGGAACGGGGCACCGGTGTCGGGCTCGCCATCGTCCGCCAGGCGGTGGAGATGCACGGCGGCGAAGTCAGCCTCGATTCCGAAGTCGGACGATGCACGGCCATGAAGATCCGGCTTCCGATCCGGTCCGCTCCGGCTGTGAACTCCCGGGCATGAAGACATCGACTCTGCACATCGTGCGGCTCGTCACCGCCGCCTCCTTCCTCCCGCTCACGGGCTGCGCGATGTGGCCGCAGTTCGGAGAGCCGGCTTTCGTGGGCCCACCGGAGCCACCCGTCCTGACGGCCGAGCAGTCGCCCACCGATCGCGCGAAGGATCCCTCGGGCGTGACGCCGCTGCCGGGACAGGACTACGGCCAGAACGGCTTCGAGATCATCTTCCTGCCGCGTCCGCTCCCGGAAGACAAGCCACCGGTCCGGAAGCGGCCCCCGACTCCCCCGGTCGCGGCAGCCCCCGCGGCGGCCGACACGCTGACGGCGGCGGCCGAGTCGACCAGTGCGCCGTCGCCGGTCGACTCGGCGGCAAGCGCTCCGCCTCCCGTAACGGTGGCGCCGCGCGGGACCGAGAGCGAGCGTGCCGTGCGGGCCGACTTGGAAGAGGCGCAGCGGTTGCTGCGGAGATTCGATTCCAGCGACCTCATCCGCGCCGACAAGGAGAACCTGCGGGCGATCTACAGCCTGATCGCTCAGGCACAGGAAGCCCTGGCCCGCCGGGACGTCGCACCCGCCGCCGGACTGGCCCGGAAGGCCCGCCTTCTGGCCGAAGAACTCACCTCACCCTAGCCCGGACTATTCATGAACGATCGTCGCGAGGTGCTGGAGATGCCCGTGGATACAAGGCGCGCGCAGCCCGAACGACGCAGGCGTAGTCGATGCACTACGTCGAGGAGGGAGGGCAAGCGCAACGCAGTAGCCATGGGCATCTCCAGCACCGCAGCAGATCGCTTCGTGAATAGTTCGGGCTAGGCTACTGGCTTGCGCCGTGGAGGCGGTTGTGGATGGCGACCGCCCGCGCCTCGATGGCGTCGAAGTCGCGCTTCGCCAGGTCGGACGGGACGAAGAGCGAGCTGACGAAGCCGGCCCCGTAGGCTCCCGCCTGCAGCACCGGGATGAAGTTGTCGGAGTCGATCCCGGCCGTGGGGAACAGTTTGAGGTGCGGGAGCGGGCCCCGGATCTGGGTCACGAACCGCACGAGATCCGCGGGCGCGGGGAAGATCTTCACGAGATCGGCCCCCAGGCGCTCGGCGATCACCATCTCCGTGGGCGTGAACGTTCCCGGAATGCTGGCGACGCCCAGCTCGTCGGCCGCCTCGATCATCTCCTCGTCCGTGACCGGAGACACGAGGAACCGCGCACCCGCCGACACCGCCTGCCGGGCGTCCTGTGACGACAACACCGTCCCCGCCCCGACCAGCAGGTCGCGATCGCGGGCGAACTCCTCGATCAGGTCCAGCGCCTTGGGTGTGGTGAGCGTGAACTCGACCATCCGGAAACCGCCCTGCACGGCCGCCTGCATCGCCTTGCGAGCCAGGTCGGCGTCGTTGGTCCGGATGATCGCGCTGACCCGCCGCAACCCGATCTCGTCGACGATCCCCTGCTTGTCCATGTCCCCTGCCATCGCGCCCCCTTTCCCCGGTCCACTCCGGGACACCGGCCGAGGCTACCAGAGCCGATTCCTCCTCGCGTGCGCTTTCCCACCGTTCCGTGTTGTCCGTTCTAGAAACGCCTTCTGGGACGAGACATCGAGGGGATGACCATGCACACCAAACGCCTCCTGGCCCTCACCGCTGCGGGCGCCCCCATCCTGCTGGCCGGCGCGGCCGGGCCGGGCCGGGCCGTCGACCTCTATCAGGCGCACTACCTCTATCTGGGGAATGATCCCTCCGAGCTGCAGGGGCCGTGGACCGAGGAGTGTCAGGGCATCGCGCACGACGACGGCTACTGGTACATCAATCAGGTCAACGCCATCTGGCGCACCCCCGTCACCACCGACCTGAATCAGCTCGGCCCGAGCACCCCGGGACACAGCTACCGAGCGCTCAGCACCGTGACCCCTCTCGTCAACGACGGATACGATCACCTCGGCGACGGCTGCGTGCACCAGGAGCAGGGAAACGGCTATCTGTTCCTTCCGATCGAGGTCATGGACGGCGGACCGCCCGGGGTCGCGGCCTTCCATGCCACGGCCGGCCTGGACTACATCGACCACGCGGCGTTCAACCCATCCCCCAGCAATGCATCCTGGTGCGCCTTCGACGACGAGGGATCGCTCTTCAGCTCGAACTTCGATCCGGTGAGCCAGCTTCGCCGGTATTCGGTCAACTGGAACCTGCTCCAACAGGGCTCGCTCTCTTTGCATTTCGAGGAGTCCGTGACGTTGCGGGACGAGAACGGCGCCGTTCTCAACGTGCACCACGTCCAGGGCGGGGAGTTCACGGCGGACGGATCGCTGCTGTACTTGGTGGCCGACGGTATCGTCGTCTTCGATACCGCGACCTGGCGCCGCGTCAAGCAAAGCACCAACGGCTCGGGGACCTTCAACTTCCAGTTCGATCCCGGATTCCCGAACTACCAGGAACCCGAGGGCGTGACGATCTGGGATCTGGAAGGCACCGGGTCGCCGCACACGGGAGAGCTCCACGTGATCCTGCTCGACAACGACGCGCTGGGAGACGACGTCTGGCTCAAGCACTACACGAAAGTCGTTCGCGTCGACTCTGCCGCCACGGGCTCGGAAGACGGCACTCCCGCTCATCCCTTTCACTCCATCAACTCGGCCTACACGCAGATCTGGGGCGGGGCGGAGCTGCGCATCCAAGCAGGCAGCTACCCACTCGATCACGTCTCCTCCTACCCGTCGACCGTCCGCTGGAAGGCCGTGGGCGGCACGGTCCGGATCGGCGCCCCGTAGCCGCGTCCCCATAGCCCTCCCGAACGGATCATCCCGTTTGCGCGCGGCCATGCTAGGCTTGCTTTGCCGCAACACACCCCGCCTGCCGGTCCACCGTGGAGTGAGCGGGCTGATGTTCGACTGCACCCGAGCCGGGCACCTGCATCCGGGAGGTTCCGTGGACTATGAGACCTATCGAAAGTCGTACTTTGTAGACCCGACGCCCGAGCCCCGCTTCCGCTACGTTCGTTCTTGGGGCGCCGCAATCTACGTCCGTGACTTCGCCCGCGCACTGGAGTTCTACACCCGCGTGTTCGGCCCTCCCGGATACGTCGAGGGTCACGGAACCCGCGGATGGATGCTCGGTGAGATGTCGTTCACTTTGCTGGCCGGTGGCACGGGCGGCCCCACCAATGTCGAGCTCATTCTGATGCTCGAAACTCCTGGAGAGGCGGATCGTCTGCACGCGGAGTTCCTCGAAGCGGGCGGACAAGGGGAGGCTCCGTCGGATCAGCTCATGTACGAGCCGCTCCGCTACGCTCCGGTCACGGACCCGTTCGGCACCACTTGGCTGTTGGTCGCTAAGCTGACGTGAAGGCGACGGCCGGGTGGCCGACGAAGTGGTAGAGGCTGGCCGGCGCCGTGAGCCCCAGATCTCCACGCACGGAGAGCTGCGGCAGCCCGACCGACGTGGCGTAGGCGATCGGAAGGGCTCTCGTCATGGCGTTTCCAAGACGCCGGTGGAGACCGTCGAGGAGCGCCATCCCGAACGGAATCGAGAAGCGCCCGCACCAGGTGAGCCGATACCGGTCCGGTTGCTGCGGATCGACGAACGTCTCGTAGAGCGCAGCGATGCGCGAGGAATCGACCGTTCCCGCGATCGAGGTGCGGAGCAGATCCAGATCGGCGTCGACGGCCGCCCGATAGGCGTCGATCCCACCCTCCCCGAACGGACAGTGTCCGAAGTCGGGTCCGTAGTGGACGGCATCGGCGGAGATCACGATCGCGACGTCGCTGCCCAACGCGAGTCCGCGGGCGGACATCACCCCGGCGAGAGCCTCCGCGGCGCCGTCGGCGAGGGAGAGCAGGCGTAGCAGACTCATCCCGGGCACCAGGATCGGGACGATCTCCCGGGCCGGGTGACGGTGTCGCAGCCAATAGACGATCGCCTCGACGGAGTGCTCCGCGTCGTGCATCTCGTCCTCGACGGACCAGTCGGTGGGACGCCAGTGCGCCTGCCATTCTGCCCGCAGGTCGGACACGGGAATCTCGCCGTCCGGTGTCCGCCAGTGCGCGTGCGAGTCGAAGACGATTCGATCGCGAAACCCGGAGCGGGCATAGGCGTGGAACACCCCGACGACGATCACGGTCCGAGCCGTCAGGGCGGGAAGGATCTCGCGATAGACGCGTCCCGCGTAGAGATAGTCGTCATGAGGACAGATCGCACCGACCACCGGAGTCACCGGCAGGGCGGACAAGGAAAGCGGACGCGGGTCTTTCGCAGAGGCATCCCAAACGGCCGCCATGTCCGCGGCGTGCGTGGCGAAGCCGATCCCGTCGCGCTGACCGCGCAAAGCGGGCGTCGATGGAATCGCCATCGAGAACTGCATCAGAGGGTGCGGGCCGGAGCCGCCGGACGATAGCCGAGGTTGGGGGCCAGCCACATCTCCGCTTCCTCGACCTCGATCCCCTTGCGCCGCGCGTAGTCCGCGACCTGATCGGCGCCGATCTTCCCGACCGCGAAGTAGCGCGCTTGCGGATGATTGAAATAGAGCCCGCTGACGGAGGCGGCCGGCAGCATCGCGCAGCTCTCGGTGAGCCGCACCCCGATCCGGTTCTCGGCGTCGAGCAGCGCGAAGAGGGTCCGCTTCTCGGTGTGATCCGGACAGGCCGGATACCCGGGGGCGGGCCGGATTCCGCGATAGCGCTCGCGGATCAGGTCCTCTTTGGAGAGGTTCTCGCCGGCGCCGAAGCCGCACTGGATCCGTGCCTGTTCGTGGACGTACTCGGCGCTCGCCTCGGCGAGTCGATCGGCCAGTGCTTTGAGGAGGATCGCGTCGTAGTCGTCCCCCGCGGCTTCGAACCGCCGCACGTGCTCCTCGATCCCGAGTCCCGCAGTGACGGCGAAGGCGCCCAGATAGTCGACGGGACCGGTGTCG
>JAGQHR010000172.1 GCA_020431745.1 Candidatus Eiseniibacteriota bacterium | reverse complement strand
TTCGTCCCGGTTTCCGTCACCGGGGGCCGCGAACGGATTGTCCGGCGGGATCGCGTAGGTCGACTGTCCGCGCACGTCGATCCGGAGGATCTTCCCCAGGAGCTCTCCCAGATTCTGAGCGCGGTTTCCCGGATCCCCACCGGAGCCGCCGTCGCCCATCCCGATGTACAAGTAGTCGTCGTTGGGACCGAACTGGATGCAGCCACCGTTGTGATTCGGGAAGGGCTGCGCGATCGTGAGGATCACCTGTGGTGAAGCCGCGTCCGCGGTGAGCGGATCGGCCGACGCGGTGCCCGCGCCCTGGATCTTGTACCGGACGATATTCGTCGTACCTGAATTGTCGGTGTAATCCAGATAGAACTCCCCGGTATTGGCGAAGTCCGGATCGAGCGCCATTCCCAGCAGACCGCGCTCGTCGTTGCCGCTGATGTTGGGCACCAGAGCATCGATGTCGAGGAACAGGTTCGGCTGCATGACCCCGTCGACCATCACCCAGATGAATCCGGTCTGTCCGACGATGTACAGGAGACTGCCTACTCCTGGGTAGTCGACGCCGGTCACGTAAACCGGACGATTGAGGCTGCTGGCCACACGGGTGGTCGTGAAAGCGAAGCTGCTGGTGAGACTCGTACAGGCCAATGCCGTGGCGAGCGCCACCGACAGCAGGCCCGTTTGAATGCGGCGCCGCCGGGAGACTGACAGGCCAAGATGCATGATTCCTCCTTGCGGACGAAAGTGGGTTCTCTGCTACGTGCGTCCGAAGTGCATGAAGCGCACCGAGATAGGATAGCACATCCGACGGTCTCCACCGCCACTCGGTCTCTCTCGCAGGGACGAATCCCGATCCGCGGGCCCACCGTGCGGGAAGCGAAGAGCCGGCCGTCGCTAGCGGTGGGACCTGGCCGGGACCGAGAGTCACGATCGATCGTTCGGTTGCGCCCACATGTTTCGCGGACCACGGGACTCAGGTTCGCCAGGCCCAGCTCCCGTCGCCGGCGCCGATCCGGTCGTGGAAACCCCCACCGGCCGCGCGCGTGGCCGAGGTTCGAGGGCGCTTCGAAAGGGCGCCGAGCAGAGGCCTCAGACGTGTCCGACCCCCGCACGGCGAGGGGAACTGCGGGTATCCGCGAAAATCCGAAACCCTGTGCGCGTGCTATCGTAGCGCCTGTCGCGGCCGGGGTCGTTTGGGCAGCTGGAACAGCCGGGTTCCAGATTCATGGGAGGGATGGATCATGACGGGTTTCCGATCTCTGGCCGGTTTGTTCGGACGTGACAGTCGGGGTTGGCCGGGGCTCCTCGGGCTCTGTCTGCTCGCGGCCAGTTCGTCCGGACTGATCCCGAGTCCGGCCCGGGCGGTCACCGAGCCGAACGCAGCGGATCGATATGCGGTCGCGGGACCCGATTTGGCCCAGCCGACCCGACAGGTCCCGGCACCGGTCGCGGCCGGGATGCGAGCTCCGGCCCGGCTCGCCGAGATCCAGGCGGATGCGCAAACCTTCGCACTGACCGGTCGGGAGCTTCCCCCGCACCGCTTCACCGACACCGGGCTGTCCAGCAATCTGGCGATGCGCGATCCCGTGGCGGCCTCGATCGAGACTGCGCGGATGCATCCTGCTCTGGTCGCAGTGGATGCAACGGATCTCCAGCTCTCCTCCCAGAAGCCCGCGGGCGATCTCACCTACGTCCACTTCCGGCAGACGGTGGACGGGATTCCGATCCACTCCTCGCGCGTCACGTTCCTCTGGGACGAGCAGGGTCGCCTTCGCATGACGGGAACCAAGGTCTATCTCGACGATCTGACGGGCAGCGCTCCCTCCCTTCGTCCGTCGTGGATCGGCGAACAGGCCGCGCGCGTCGGCGCCACCTCCGGGATGCCGGCCGACCTCGATGTGTCCGAGTGGGAGTTCGCCGAGCAGCAGTGGCTGCCGGTGACGGACCCCGTGTCCTCGTTCCGTCTCGTGCCGGTGTGGAACATCCGCTTCCGATCGACGAATCCGGTCGGCTGGTACGACGCGATGGTGGACGGAGAGACCGGCCGGCTCCTCTCCCGGGTCAATCGCATCCAGTACGAAACCTTGGAAGGCACACTGACGGGTTGGATCGAGCCGGAGACGCCCGGCGACGCCCCGCAGAAGCTGGGCATGCCGAATCAATTCGTGCAGGTCGTGACGACGGGGGATCCCGTGCGCGTGGCCAGCAATGCGGACGGTGTCTACACGGCCGAGCTTCCGGAAGCGGGCCTCTATTCTGCGGCGAACGGGCTCGTCGGTCGCTTCATCTGGGTGCGTGACGCGATGAACGGTCATGCGACGCCGCTGGTGCAGGAGCAGGTGTCGGTTCCCGGAACGTTCGATGTGGAGTGGGCGGACGACAACTCCAATCTCAGTCAGCGGGATCTCTACTACCACGGCAACGTTGCCCACGCCGCGATTCGCGCGATCGACGGTGGACCGGGAATCTTCCAGCTCGACGCTCCGATGCCCGCCGATGCCGACGATCCCTCCGGAACCTGCAACGCGTTCTGGGATGGCCAGCGGATCAACTTCTACGCCGAGTCGGGACGCTGCGCCGCCACCGCCCGCATCGCGGACGTCGTCTACCACGAGTACGGGCATGCGGTCACGCAGTGGACCTATTGGCCGGAGTTCGGACCATCCGACATCCATGAGGGTCTCAGCGACTATTTCGCGGCGACGATCCGCAACGACTCGCGGATCGGGATCGGCTTCTTCGGGGCCGGAACCACGCTGCGCAACATCGAGCCCGATCGGGTCTATCCCGACGACATTTCCTCGGATCCGCATATCACAGGTCTGATCATCGCGGGTGCGCTGTGGGACCTGCGCAAAGAGGTCGGCAAGGAAGTCACGGACCACCTCTTTCACTTCGCCCGCTACGGGCAGCCCGAGGACTTCGACGACTACATGTTCCAGATGTTGCTGGTCGATGACGACGATGCCGACCTGTCCAACGGTACGCCCCACTTCGACGCGATCATTCGCAACTTCAGCAAGCACGGAATCGGAGACTTCAACGTCAGCATCTCGGCGCCGAAGATCCCGGACTACGAGAACCCCGGACCGACCATCGACGTTACCCTGTCGGTCTTCTCGCTCCTCGGCGTGGACGCGACGGAGCTTGCGCTCTACGCGGACCTCGACGGGTCGGGATTCACCAGGATTCCGATGTCGGCGACCGGGGTGCCGCGCGAGTACCGCGTGTCGATTCCCAGCCCGCCGGCCGAAACCCTCGTTCCTTATTACTGGGCGGCGGCCGATACCGCGGGCAACATCGCCCGACTGCCCGAAGGCGCGCCCCTCGAGACCTACTCTTTCTATGTCGGGACGGACGTGATCCCCCCATCGATCGAGACGGATGCGCCCACCGCCCTTGCCGAGAACCAAACCCGGTACTACTTCCGGACGCAGATCACGGACAACACGCAGCGACTGGGCGATGTCCATGTCGAGTACCGCGTCGGAGCCGCGGCGGTGCAGTCGCTTCCGCTGACTCCTCGCGGCGGAGACGAGTACGAGGCCACGCTCGAGCTGGGTGCGCTCGCGGCGGGACAGGACGTGTTCTATCGGATCGTGGCCACGGACCAATCCCAGGACGCCAACACCGGCGCGTTCCCCTCCGAGGGCGAATACCGGATTCCGGTACGGCGCGGATGGAGCTGGGACTTCGAGGATCCGGTCAGCGCTTTGCAACTCGACGGCGATTGGGAGATCGGCGCTCCGGTGGAGGCGGGATTCAACTACAGCGGGCAGCAGGCGCTGGCGACCAAGCTGAACGACCGCTACACCGACGATCTGACTTCGTACGTGACGTGGGGGCCAATCGATCTGTCGACCTTCGATCGGGCGAGCCTGCGCTTCCGGCACCTGGTGCAGACCGAGCTGGCCTATGACGGCGCCAACGTCTCGGTGACCTCGGATCCGGGGGCCGGCCGATGGACCGTCCTCAAGCCGGTCGGCGGTTACACGCTCGGCCGCGTTGCGGCTCTTGGAGAAGCGGGCTACAGCGGGGATCTGGACTGGTCGGAGGCGATCTTCCCGCTCGACTTCCAGTTGGGCGAGCAGATCTACGTGCGTTTCGCGTTCGCGTCCGACATCAACGTCGGTGGGTTGGGCTGGTACATCGACGATCTCTCTCTGATGGAAGCTCAGGCATACGTCGACGCCGACGGTTTCCAGGCGAACAACGGCGAAGACTCGCAGGTCTCGCTCCGCTGGGCGTTCCCGGAGGGGGTCGATCGCAATTCCGGCCGGTGGGTGGGCTTCGATCTCTATCGCACGGTCGACGGCGAGGCCTTCCCGGACCAGCCTCTCAACGCGCAGCCGATGCAGTTCTACCAGTATGTCGACAACGCGGTCGTGAACGGAACGACCTATCGATACCGGTTGATCACACGCTACGACGACGGAGCCAGTCGCGGTGTCGAAGCCGTCGGCACTCCCTATGCCGCCAGCATCGGCGTCGACGTCACGTCGGTCGAGGCGACGGTGCGCGACTTCAACGACCTGGACGACGGATTCACCGTTACCAACCGCGGAGCCGGGACGCTCCGCTTCAATGTCTTCCTGGCTGATGCCGATGTCGAGTTCGGCGACGTCCAGGCCACCTACGCGCTTCCGTTGGAGGGGCCGACGGACCCGGAGGTTGTGGCCGAGGATCCGCAAGAGGGCGCCTCGAACGTCGACGTGGCATCCATTTCGGCACGCCGATGGGAGAACGAGGGACAGGAATACGTCGAGTTCCGCCTCGACGGGTACGGTCCGTGGGGCGATCCGACCCGCGATTGGGGCGGGGTGCTCCTGCTCGATCTCGACGGCAATCTCGACACGGCGGAGGACGCCTTCGATCTCGGTTGGTCGGAGACGACCAACATGGGTTGGGAGATGGGAATCATCTTCGGAAGGTTCCTGGCGCAGGTCGGGCTACCCGGCGTCGCCGCGCTGGTCGATGCCGGCGGCGACACCGAACCCCGGATCCTCTCGCTGGTCGATTTCCCCACGGATGGAAGCTCGCTTGCTTTCTCGGTTCCGCTGTCGGAGTTCGGATCGGCGCAGGCCGTTCAGATGCAGGCGGTGGTGGCGTACTCGCTGGGCGCGCCGCCGTTGGACTACGTGCCGGATCTGCCCGAAGCCGCTTCCTGGCTCGTCCGCGCGCCGCGGCACGGCCAGGCCGTGCAGGGCTATCAACAAAGGATCGATCTCGCCCTCGGCAACCCCGACCTTCCCAACGGAATCTATCGCGCCAAGCTGCTCGTGCGGTCGAACGACCAGGACGTACCGGTGCTCGAGCTTCCGGTCACGATGACGGTCGACCGCGGGATTCCTCCGGTCCTGCGCGACGTTCGTCTGACGCCTTCGATCGCCGGAATGCAAATCGCGATCCTGCCGAGTGGGGCCCTGCCGCCCACGGGAGTCTTCGTCGAGCGCGCGGGTGGTGGAGACGGCGAGTACGCGCGCATCGCCGGGCCGCTCGCAGCGAGTCCAGATGGATACTACCGCGCGGTCGATTCGTCGGTGCGTGTGGGGGAGACGTACTCCTACCGATTCGCCCTGGATTTCTCGGGCGATCGTCATCGCACCTATGACCCGGTCGAGCAGGTCTTCAATCCGACCGTGCCGACCCTGCAGGTGGAGGCCTTCGACTATCGTCTTTCGGGCGTGATGATCCGCTTCACGCTCGACGAGATGCTGGAAGGATCGGAGATCTTCGTCGAGCGGTCGGTCGCCGATCAGAACGAGTATCTGCGACTCAACGACAGTCCGCTTTCCGCCGACTCCAGCTACACGGTGTCCTACCTCGATGCGACGGTGGAGGAGGGCGCGAGCTACGACTACCAGTTCGTCGTGGTGCCGGACGGTGGACCGGAGATTCCGTACGGACCGTACGCGGCCACCTACCACGCCTTCCCGGCCGAGCTCGCCGATCTGGAAGCGTCGTCCTCTGGCGAAGGGATCGAGGTCTCCTTCACCGTTCCGTCCGAGCTGGACCTCCTCCAGGGAATCTGGATCGAGCGGCGACCGGCGGCGGGTGGCGACTTCATGGCGCGCAACGAGGAGACTCTGGAGCCGGACGTCGAGGGACGGGTGACGCTGCTCGATCCCTGGTCGGTTCCGTGGGCGGACGGACTGGAACCGGGGACGAGCTACGAGTATCGCGTGCGGCTCGTCGGACCGCAGAGTCGCGAGCATTCCTACCCGTTGGAGCCGGTGACGTTCACGCCTCCGGTGCCGCAGGAGCTGGCGCTTCTGCCGTCGCGGCCGAATCCGTTCCGGGACCGGGTGCTGTTCCGGATCGATCTGCCCTCGGCGACGGATGTGTCGCTGGAGGTGTTCGACACGTCGGGGCGGCGGGTCGCCGTTCTGATGGACGGATCGTTCCCGGCCGGTGCGCATCAGCGCGAATGGGACGGAGAGGCCACGAGCGGCGAGCGCGTGCCTTCGGGCGTGTACTTCGCGCGTTTGCGGGCGGGAGGCGCCGAGAAGAGGATCCGCGTGCTGCGAGTCCGATGATCGCGGCGCCTAGGCAGCGCGGGCGATGTGATGATGCCGGCAGCGGACAGCGGCGACGAGGAAACGTGACGCGTGATGTGAGTCGGTGCCCGCTCGCGCGTCACTCGTCGATTCGCTCGGCCAGATCGCAGAGCTTCTGCATCGTGTTCCAGGTGCGGGTCGTGACGTCTTTGTTCAGTGCTCTGTCGACCGCCTTGACGAGCGGGCTCGTGTGCACGCCGTCGGGACACCAAAGATGGAGCGCGAGCTTTCCGA
>JAGQHR010000171.1 GCA_020431745.1 Candidatus Eiseniibacteriota bacterium | reverse complement strand
GATCTCGAACGCGGCCAGCGAGTAGACATCGTTCACGTGGAGATCGATACCGAAGGAGCTGCCGCAGGGTTGGTACACGGTGATCTCTGAGGGAACCAACGCGAGCGTGGTCGTTCCCGGCTGCGGCACGGGGCACGGCAACTCGCCGTCCATGTAGAAGCCGAAGGCGCCGTAGTCGGCGATGACATCGAGATTCGACGGGATATCGTCGTCGGCAAAGTTACCGCCTCCCTGGGGATGACCTCTCAGAACGACCTGAGCCGGGTTCCCCAAGTACGAGTACGCGGCGATCCAGTAGAACTGCGTGAGATGGTTGGTCTGCGCCTCTCCCCAGGTGACCGCGGTCCCCGAGTCCGACGCTGGCCAGCCTGATTCCGACAGCTCGAAATCACCGCACATCCCCCAATCCACGAATCGGATCTGCGCCTCGTCGTAGTGGACACCAAACGCGATACCGGCGAGTCGCGGGTGGGCATCTCCCGGAAACGCTGCGAGAGCGTGCAGAACGACGATCTCGTCGGTGTCGGCCCTCGTCGCTGCGTTGTCGCAGACATTCAGGCCGGCCTGACCGCAGAAAGACACGCCGTCGGTGTAAACCAGGGCATCGTTCTGGTGCAGGATGATCACGCCACCTGCATTCGGACCGCCGAAGGCGGAAGACACGACCAGCAACCCGAACATCAAGCCGAGCCCCGGCGAGACATGCAGACGTCGGTCGCCAATGAGAGCTTTTTGAGACAAGTGCATAGCGCGAGACCTCAAGGTTCGTGGGTCAGCGGCGGAGGGGGAAGACGTCGACCCGGTTTTCGAAGCCTGGTCCGGCGAACAGGGTGGAACGCGGACGGGGAGATTATTGCACGTTGGGGAAGGAAGGCTCAACGCTTCCATCGGACCCCATGCATTGTGGATAGCCGAAACCGGAGCGAGCCCGCTGCCAGGGGCTCTCCCGGCTCACACAGCTTGAATACAGGCCCTTCAGTCGGACACGTGCGACCGTGCGATCCCGCTTCGCTTGCAAGCTCCGCCTCGTGCGCTGCGGTAGCCCCGGTAGCAGACACGGTGCCTAGAAAACGATCCCCGCCGACACCATCACCGCCCGGTTGCGGATGGACACGTCGTCGCCCTGGGACGCATCCAGGAATCCGTAGATCGCGCCCAGCTCCAACAACAACCGCGTCTTGCGGATGAACGGTCCCTCCACCCCGACCTCGGCGGCGGCCGCAACGTCGAGACTGTTCGTCGAGGATTTCACGGTCCACTTCCGGTGGACCGCCTCGTGCCGGCCCTGACCATCGATCCGGTTCCCCGTCTGCTCCCGATTCGCGTTGTAGCAGAAGGCGACGTTCGGCCCGACGCGCACGTAGGGACGGGGATGCGACCCCATCTCACCCAACCGAATCCGCAACGGCACGACCAGGTAGGTGAGCACTGTCTCGATCTCGTAGTCGAGATGCGTCTCCCTTCCACCGATCTGCTCGTCCTCGAATCCTTTCTCCAATCCCCCCAGACGAACGAAATGGAGCCCGGACTCGAGAAACAGACTCTCCCGCCACTGATAGCGGAAGTCGCCGCCGAAGACGGCGCTGAAGATCGCGGATCGATCGAATCCTTCCGGAGTCGACTCGGAATAGGAAAGCGTGGCCGCGCCGCCGCCCACCCGGAGTCCAAAGCGAAAGCGAGAGGCCGGTGGATCGTGCACCTCCTCCCACTCGGTCACGAACGCACCATCGCCAGCGGCGTGAGGCGCGGTTCCCTTCGTCCGCTCGCCCTGGGCGGCGCTGCCACCGACCCATGCCACGGCGAGAACCAAAACCAAGCTGGCGAGCAGCAACGCCCGACCGGCGCGCGGCCATCGGCGATAACGAGACGGACGAGTGACGACCTGGACGAGAATCGACGGACACATCTTGCGGGCTCCCACTCCCGGCGGAGTCGTTCCGAGCCTCGAGATGCTGGCATCGATCCGGCGTGGAGACAATCGTTGGAAACCCTGTCGCCGCAGGAAGCCCGGTCCCCGTTGGAGAACCGGTCCCGGCCCATACCGAAACGGCGCCCCTGGGACGGGACGCCGCTCGGGAGGCCGTGCACGAGCTGGAACGGGCGACGACCTCTGCGCTCCCGGGCCATCCTCGGCGCAAGGAGCCGCTGCGTTCGGGCTAGCTCACGTCGCTCCTCAGTTGTCGCGCATCCCCTGGTTGATCCAGTCCTCGACGATCCGGATCTGCGCCGCCGGCATCTCTCCTCCCTGCGGCATCCGCTGGATCCCGGGCTCGATTCCCTTGAGCACGCGGATGATCAGGCTCTGCTCGGCATGTCGCGGAACGGCGGCCGGTCCATGGATCCCGCCCGCGCGGATGTCCGTTGGATTGCCGACCGAGAACCCGTTGTTGCCGAACTGACGATCGAAGTGGCACGCGGAGCAGCCTTGCGCGACGAAGAGCCCCTGCGTGCGCTGCGCGTTGAGCAGATCGCTGCCGAACGAAATCAGCTCGGGCGCGACGTCGAAGTCGATGCCCTCGGTGCTGCGATCCCCGTCCGTGACGGTCACGAGTCCGGCGACCGCGGTCTGCGGGATCTCGACCAAGACCTGGGTATCCGCCCACGAAAGAATCGGCGCCTCCACCCGGCCGCTCGCCGCGGCGAGCTCCACACGTAGATCACCGGGATCGGTCCCGAATCCGGTTCCATTCAGCCACAGTGTGTCCCCGACCACCGTCCGCAGCGGAACGATGTCGGAGATCACGGGAAGCGGATGGCCGCCTCCTCCCCCGCTCCCGACCCGGAACGAGACGGCATTGCTCGTTCCGCCCGCGTTCAGCAGGCGAATCGAACCGGTCACGGCGCCCTCGGGCACGATGGACCGGACCAGCAGGTCGTTCCACGACACGATCGTCATGTTGGCCGCGCCGAGCATGACGGAGCCGGCGACGTCTCCGAAATCCGTCCCGGAGATGCTCACGGTGTCGCCGACCGCACCCGAGTCGGGCATGACCGCGGCAACGACGGGAGCATCGTTCTTGTCCGGATCCGGATCCGTCGGCGGGTCGCCGAGATCGCTGCACGCGGCGAGCACCGTCGCGCCCAAAAGGACCAACAATCCATATCGAGCTGCCGGGCGGCAGCGCATCGCAAAGCTAGACATCGTGGGGGTCTCTCTCTTGGCATCGCGCCAGTACAAGACAACAACCTCTTTGCCGTCGCGGGTGTGACGGGATCGCACCGGACCCCTGCGTATCGGACACCGCGCTACTTGGGCAGAGCGAGCGCTTCGAACGTCACCGCCTGCTTCTCGTCCAACTTCACGAAGAGCATCTTCGGACGCGGGATCTCGTAGTCCGCCAGATAGACGACGAACTGGGCCTTCACCGCCAGCCCGCCCGACTTCTCATCCAGCCTCAGCTCGATCGGCACCTCGATCCGGCGGGTCACTCCATGCAGCGAGAAGCTCCCGGCGATCTTGCACTTGGCCGTCTTTCCGGGAGCGAGGCTCGCGGGATGCTCTCCCACGAACGTCGCGCCACGGAAGATCGCCTGCGGATACCGGTCCGTGTGGAGATGGTTCTCCCGCATGTGCTGGTTGCGCATATCGATCCCGGTGTCGAGGGACGCGAGGTCGACGACGACCTCGACCGTCATCGAATCGGTGAGTGCCGCCGGATCGAGAGTGACCGAGCCCGAGATCTGCCTGGTCGATCCTTCGAAGCTCTCGAGCGGCGCCTTCGATTCGAAGACGACCTTGTTGGCGTCCCCTCCGGGAGCGATGGAATACGTGGCCGCGGACGTGCTCGTCGCCCCGAAGAACGCAGCGCCGGCCGCGATCCCGAGGGCGAGGAGCCGGTGCCGCGGCCGACAAAACGTCGGGCGGTGGCTCGGTGTCGAGTTCTGCATGCTCACTCCTTCCAATCCCGAGGCGCCGCCGAGACGGGGACGCGGGTCGCGTGCCGCCGCTCGTCGCGCACTCTCTGCGGATCGCGCTGCACCGGACCGTTCGTGAGTCCGCGCTTCGGCGTTCGCGACTCTCAGTACAGAAAATGAACCATGATGCGAGGCTGGAAGTACTCCGCCTCGCCTACGACTCCGGGCCCCTCGTCCAGCCGATACCAAATCGCCATCGCCTGAACCCCGAGGAACGGGTAGATCAGGGAATCGAGCCCGACGCCGTACCGCGACAGCGCGCCGCTTTCGAGATCGATGTCGGGATCGTAGAAGTCGTACGTGAGCCGCGCCCAGATACCGCGCCGCAGCTCCGCCGTCACTTCGTGGCTCGTCACCAGCGCATCCGCACCGTTCAGGTTCGGTCGCCTCAGGATGTCGGCCTCGCCCACCCAGGTGAACGGGCCGATCCCGACCGAGGCGAACGGTCCCATCTGCCTCCGCACCCCCGAGAACGGTTCGCTGTACCCGAACGAGCCGCCGACCGTGACGGCCGCCCCGAGCACCCGATGTCGGATGTCCGCCCGCGCGAAGCCGGCCACGCGATCGTCCGTATCCTGAATCGATCCACCGGCTCCGTTCGTGACGGCGACCTGGATGCCGGCGTCCTTGGGGTAGATCGCCGCTTCGAATCCGACGTCGGTATGACCGGGAGGGAGGAATCCCAGTCGCTCGCGCACGAACATCGTGTGGTCGTCGAACTTCCATCCGTACGAAGGCGTGAACCGCCCGACCCGGACGTATCCGTTCTCGGGCAGGATGTAGCCCAGTCCGTACGCCTCGCGGGTCTGCGACTGCCCCTGCGCCAGGTAGAGCGAGAAGCGCGGGTGCACCTCGAGCAGGGCGTAGAACGTCGCCTGCATCTGAAAGAAGTCCTGTCGATAGGGCACATCGGGTGAATACAGGTAGAGCGTGCGTAGATCCGCCCCCACGGAGAACGCCGGCGTGACCTGCGGATCGAGTCGATCGGCCAGCTCCTCCGGCCAATCCATGACCGTCATCTCGCTGGGGATCAGGTACTGCGCGGCGTACGCGCTCCGCTTCCCTCCCCCGGTCGGGTTGGCATGGCAGAGATTGCAGTTCTGCTGGTAGCGAGCCGCCCACCGCGGCGTGGCTTGGGCGATTTGGGCGACGGACCCGAGAGCGGCAACGAACAGGAGCACGAGCGCCGCCCGTCCTGTCCAACTGGGATAGGAAAGCCGGCGGGAACGGCCGACATGCGGCCGCGCACAGAACGAGACGTCCGGTTCGATCATGTTTCCTTCCTGTGTGACGGAGAGAGCGCTCCCTGTCTCTCAGGGAGTCGGTCGGGGACGGCAGGATGATACGATTCAGTCGTTGGAACGACTATTTTTCGGGAGACGATTTGTCGTACCCGGATCGTCGCCGGCCTGAACCTCTGCGTCGTGGAGGGCGCGGGCGGCCTGCTCCGATCCCGGATCGAGCCGAAGGGCTTCGCGCCAGGCCGCGACGGCGCCGGCCCGGTCCCCGGCATCCGATCGCAACGTCCCGAGGTAGAACCAGAGGGTGGCCTGCCTCGGCTGGTATCGAACCGCCCGCTCCAGGGCCGCGCGCGCCTTGACGAGATCCCCGTTCCGAGCCGAGTCCGCGGCGAGACGAGCGAGACGATCCGCCAGCAACGGATCGTAGGTCGCGAAGAGAGGATGATCCGGAAAGCGCGCCCGGGCCTGGTTCCAGGCCTGCTCCATCGCCTCGTACTCCCCCAGCCGGTCATGGACCACTCCGAGCGCGAAGTAGGCCGCCACGATCTCCGGATCGATCGCGATCGCCTTCTCCAGATGGTTCTCCGCCTTCCGCAGGAGCTCAGCCCGCCGCTCCGGTTCGGTCTCCTGATCCGCCAGCACCAAAAAGCCTCGTCCGGCATTGGTGTTGACCCGACCGCTTTCGGGAACGACGGCGACGTCGTGGGTGAAGAGCGTGACGTCGTCCTTCCAGTCCGGAACCCTCTTCCAGGTGAGAACCGCTCCGACCACCACCGCACCCGCGAGCAGGGCGCCCGCCGATGCCGAGCCCAACAGGTGGAGTTCCCAACGGACCCCGCCGTGTGACCAGATCCCCTTGCGGCCGGGGAGCAATCCGCCGGCCACGAGGAGCACGAAGCCCAGGGAGGCGTGATAGGCCAGACGCTCGCCCATGGTCGCGCCGATCGCGAGCACGAGGTTCGATACCAGGAAGAGATGGACGAGATAGAACAAGGCAGCGAAGAGCGCCTAATCCCGCTCATTCGCATCTACGATCGCGACCGCGAGGAACACCAGACCGACGAGGATAGCCAGCCAGACCATCGGATCGTGGAATCCGCGATAGGCGATCTGCCGATACGAGTAGTCGGCCGCCAACGGATGGGGCCAGATCAGGAGCCCGAGATACTTCAGGAGCACGTAGAGCTTGGTCGCCCAGGTCTGAGCCGGCGTCGCGAGCAGATACGGATCGTTGAGGAGATCGACGCTCTCGACGCGATGGAACCCGACCGCCCACAGACGCAGACCGAACGCGACGGCAACCGCCAGCACGACCGGCCAGACGTACCGGACCGTTCCCCGCCAGGTCGCCCCCCCGAACGTCCACAGCATGAGCGGAACGAGCACGAGCAGAGACACCGCGTATTCCTTGGAAAGGAGCGCCAGGAGCGCGAAGACGCCTCCCCACACCAACCATCCCCACCCAAACCTGTTCTTCGGAGTCGGCGTTTGAAGGTCCGCGATGTCCGACACCCCACCGGAGTCGGATTCTGAATTCCCAGTTGGCTGCGCGATCAGATCGGGATGGTGCGATTCGTCCGAATCCGTTCCCGAGTCGTTTTCGTGGGCGCGGTCCGCTACCAGAGCCGCTTTCGGGTCG
>JAGQHR010000170.1 GCA_020431745.1 Candidatus Eiseniibacteriota bacterium | reverse complement strand
ACGACGCGCGTCGACTCGCTGCTGGCTCGTGTCGAACGGGGAGAGGGTTCCTTGGGGCGTGCGCTGGACGATCCGGCCCTCTACGACGAGCTCGTGGGAACCCTCCGCGAGACGCGTGCCTTGGTCGCCGACGTGCGGGAGCATCCCAAGCGGTACGTCAAGCTGAGCCTCTTCTAGCGGGCTGCGGAAGAACCGGTTCTTTTGGTCGATGTTTCCCTCCGGGAGGTCGTCCACGCGAGTGTGAACACTGCTTCACGCGGTCCGCCGTGGTTCCCGGAGTTCAGGTAGTTTCGATCCGATCTACGCGAGCCGCATCGACACCGAAGGCAAATCATGTTGAATCTGTCAATCTAGCTAGACGTCCAGTCGAGGGAGAGGATCGGCGGACTGCTCAAGTACTGTTGCCGGCGGGCTGCGTCAGGAGGGCACGAGGGGGCGCCTCGCCGACCGCCTCTAGGGAATCACGATCAGGCGCGTCCGGCGAATCTCCCGCCCAGCGCGAAGCTGCAACCAGTAGACCCCGGAACCGAACCCCCCTTCGTCCATGGGACCGGTTCGAATTGCGACGTGGTGGATGCCGGCCGCTGTCAAGCCGCGATGGAGCGTCCGAACCGCGCGTCCGCCAACATCGAAGACCTCCAGCGTGACCTCCATCGGGGCGGGAAGGGCGAACGACACGGAACCGCTGGCCTGCATAGGATTCGGTCGCGGCGATCCCATCTCCACCGCGTCGCCATTATCGAGACCGATCGTCCCCAGGAAGTAGCGCTCTTCGGATCCGCCCAGGAGGATCAGGAGCTCGTACGAGAGCTCACCTGACAGAGCCAGGGCTTCGTCGTCGAGAAAGACACACTCCCCGCACGGAGCGAGCGGATCATTCGTGAGCCGCACGGACTCTTCGGCGGAATGACGGAAGACGTGGAAGCCGTCCAGGTCGATGTCCTGCAGCGTCCACCATCGCAGCTCCACACCCGCCTCGGTTCGCGCGAGCCGCGCACCAGAAACGAGAACCGGGACCTCCTCGCAACCTGCCGGCAGGGCGCCGAGAGTGTCCGCACAGCCGATCGGAGAGTGCCCGGGAAGAGCGGGACTGTCCGGGCGCAGCCGCAGATTGAACTCCCCGAAACTGTCGTAGCCGTCCGTGTAGCGCACTTCGCAGAATCCCGGATCGATGGGATAGACGCAGTCAGGGCACGGGATCTCACCGGACGGCGAGTAGATCGGGAACGGCGAGCCCAGGTTGCATCCCGCCGAGATTCTGGATAGGTCGACGCTCTGAACCGGGCCGGGGCCCAGCCGCTGGTCGCAGTAACCGATCCAGGGTGGAGTGGCGTCGTAGGGATCGAAGAGGATGAGGTTGTCATGCACGAGGATCTGGTTCTTCGGACCCAGATCGACCTGCTGGGTCTGCGTGCAGACTTGGAGCCCGACGCCGGCCAACGAGTTGTGGGTGAACTCGACGGGGCCCTGCAGCTGGATCAGCGAGAGGTAGGAGCACATGTCCCACCAATAGTCGGTGAACGTATTGTAGGCCGCCCGGGACGGACCGAAGATGCAGACCGACGGCGGATAGGCTACTCCGCAGCTGTTTTCGAAGTGGTTCCCGATCACGTCTCCTTGCACGGAAAGCTCGTCGATATGGCCCCGGAACGCTCTGGAGGTGTTCCGGCCGACTTCGTTCTCCCGGAACAGTCCGGACACGACCGCCCCGCCGGAGCAGCCGGCCTGGTTGCCCCGGATGTGATTTCGGTCGACCCTGCAGTGTTCGCAATAGAGGCCGCCCGCCGTTCCGTTGGCGCCGAAGGGGATCGCTACCCACTGGTCCTCGACCCCCGGAGCGAGATTGGCGATGAATTGGGAGCGCAGGACTTGGCTGCCGGGCGCGAGAAAGGCGCCTCCTCCACTGCCGTTGCCGGCGACCCAGTTGTTGTAGAGCCTGCAGTCGGCCACGGTGATGGGGGTCTCGGCCAGCACGCCGCCGCCGGAGCCTTCCGCCGGCCGGCCGCTCTCGATCCGCAGCCCCTCCAAGCGCGTGATCCGACCCGCCGTTTCCAGCACGTGGATCACGCGAGCCTCGACGCCGTCCGGCGGCAGGAGACGCGCCCGGAGCGGCTCCCCGGCACTGGCGATCTGCAGCGGTCGATCGATCCGGATCGCTTCGTGGTAGTCACCGGCCGCGATCTCGATGCGGGCACCCGCCGGTGCCTGCGCGATCGCCGCGGAGATCGTCGAATGATCTTCGGGCACCCTGACGACGGGCGGATCGCCCAGATAGAGGACGCCAGCTACGCGCATCGCCTTCAGGCCGGGGCCGGAGACCTCAAGGTCGTAGATTCCCTCCGGCATCCCGGTGAGATCGACCGAGACGCGCAAGGTGTCGGGCTGGAGAGCGTCGACGACCTCGAGGGGCGCCCGGCTCTCGTCTTCGGCATGAACGAGCTGCAGCGCGTACTCGGGGCTCCATCCCGTCTCCGCCAGAACCAGATCGACCTCGCGAGCCGTTGAGACCCACGGATCCTTGAACGCGTACACGGCGAAGGGCAGCACGTCGATGAGCCGATCGACGGCGAGGACGAGCTCCGCATTCGCGAGGAAACGGGCGCCCCACGTACCCGGGTCGGCGACCGACAGATCCATGGTCGTGACCAGCCACGCGTCATCGTGCTGGAGCGAACGGCTGCTCCGGATCTGTCCGGTCGGAGAAACCAGCTCGACTTCATCCACGGCGTCGAGACCATAGCCGTAGACACGGAGCATCTTGCGCTCGATCGGATCGACGGAGGGCTCCCTCACTCCCAGGACCAACGGACCGGTGCAGCCGATGTGGAGATCCCCGATAGGCCCGCACTCGCCGCAGCCGAGGAGCGGGGAGGAGGCGTGCACCGACTCCGGGTCGTCCCGGCAGAGCCGGGGATCCTCATCGACGCACGTGGCTTTTCGTGCTCCGCTCCGATCCTGAAACGGGAAGTCATCGATCTGGGGAGTTGCACCGTTCCAGAAACTCGTGCACTCCACCCGAACTCCCGCGCCTCTCAGGAACTCGGACCGATCCCAGGGGAAGTCGGCGATGAAGACCGAGCGATCGATGCGGGTGACGCATGGACCGGACGTCGAGAACACGGATCCAAACAGGGGTTGGTCATGAAGAAACGAGCACCGATCGACCTCGAGACGGGCGTCCCAGTCGCCCATGACGCCGCCCGCGCCACCGGTTGGCCAATCTCGCGGGCTGTAGGAGACGGAAGTTCCCTCGCTGAGAGGGTAGTCGGACTCGTTCTGGACGAAGGTGCAGTGGGACAGGGTCAGCCGACTGTCTCTGCTGAAGAAGATGGCACCACCCGATTCCCTCAGTGCGCCGCGTTTGATGACGTTTTCGCGGAACACGCAATCTTCGACGACGAGATCCGCATCCGCGGCCGAGATTCCTCCCCCGTTGGCGCTCGTGCCGCGGAAGAACGTGAGGCCTTTGATCTCCACGGTCGACTCCTCGATGCGCAGGATTCGGCGCTCTCCCTCTCCATCGAGAGTCGTCACGTCGCGTCCGCCTTCGGACCGCAGGCTCAGGCTCCGGCCCGAGATCTCCAGCGATTCGCGGTAGACCCCCGGCGCGACGAGGACCGTATCACCGAGTTCGGCGGCGTCGATCGCCGCTTGGATCGTTGGAAGCTCCGACGGCACGCGGCGGACCGTCGCGCTTGCATCGGGGGACGGGAGCATGAAGATGGCTGCAAGCAGCAGCGCGGGTCCAAGGGGAGTGCCGCCGGCCTGCGCAGACGACGACTTTGCGGCGGAGAACGGATTGGACCAGGACGGAGAACGCGTCGGCGAGAGGGGAGCGTGCATGCGGCACCTCCAACAGATGATACGACCAGGGTGAGTATCGTTCCCCTGGTCTTCACCCGTCAACGTTCCCGATGGTCTGCTGAAGCTTGCACCGGCGTTGGTGAGCTCCCCCTGCTCGCGGACATGCGAAGTCGAACTTCCTGGCAGAATAGCCACCCAGGGGGGATCCCGGACGCCTTGGGCCGACCTCGGGGAATTCCCGAAGGTTGGTTAAACAACTTTTTTCGTATCAAACCCCGCCGAGGTCGCGACTCCTTGATGCCCCCTGTCCACGAACCCCGTGTTCGCAGCAGGTGGCTCAGCTTGATTCTCATTGCGAGTGAAGGGGTCCCGTCGGTTTCGGTTCTCGACTCGTGAACGCACCGGACCCAGAAGAGGAACGAGGGCGATGGGCCCCCCTTTTTCTCGCCGCGCTGAACTCCGTTTTTTCGTCCGCGCGTCGCGGCCATCGCACAGTGGCCGCAGGCGGGCGGAACGAGCGCCTCGGGTCGCCGCCGCGGCCCGAGGTGGTTCCAGGTCGGGAATCGGCCCGGCACGATCGGGCCACCGACCACGGCTTTATGGGCGGCACTCCGGTTGCGGGGACGAACGGTGGCGGATGATTCCGTCTCCTAAGTGGCACTCGAGGGCCGCCCACCCATTTCCTTCCGCTCCGGTCAGCCGCGCTGACCCAGGAACCCCTCGAGACGCGTCTTGACCGCGGGCCACTCGTCCGCCAGCACGCTGTAGTAGACGGTGCCGCGAATCCGCCCGCTCGCCGTGACGGCGTGTTGTCGCAGCTCGCCCTCCTCGCGCGCGCCGATCCGGAGGATCGCCTGGCGGGATTGCCGATTCTGCGCATCGGTCTTCAGCTCGACGCGATTGCATCCCAGCCGTTCGAACGCGTGCGTCATCATCAGGAGCTTGGCCTCGGTGTTCACGGAGGTGCGTTGCCAAGGGCGGGCGACCGTGGTCCAGCCGATTTCGACGCGGCGATGTTCGGGCGCCCAGGCCCCGAAGCGCGTCGATCCCACGATCCGGCCCGAGCTCTGCTCGATGGTCGCGAAGGGGAGGCCGTGTCCCGTTTCCCAGGAGTGGATGGCGTGTTGCACGTAGTCTTCCAGCTCCGCACGATTGCGGACCTGCGAGAGGGTCCATTGCCAGAGCTCGGGATCCAGCACGACCTCCGCCAGTCCGTCGACGTGCGCGAGTGAGAGCGGTACCAACCGCACGAATCTGCCTGCCAGCACCACCGGATCGAGTCTGTCCACGAATCCCTCCCAGCCGATGCCGCACCCGCCCCTGATCGGGTCCGGCTGCCCGGGAGAGTGTCGGGGCCGGGGATCCCCGTGCCAAGCCCGTTCGAAACGGCCATCCATGGTAGAATCCGACCCGCAGCCGTCGTAACGCCGAGAGTCCCCCGGAGGTGTGTGTTTGACCGCGGAGCCGAGCAAGAGCCTGGAGACCTTTCCCAATCCGAAGCCCGGACGGGAGTACGAAATCTCGTTCGAGATCCCCGAATTCACCTGCCTCTGTCCCAAGACCGGGCAGCCCGACTTCGCGGTCTTCCGGATTCGCTACGTTCCCGGAGAGCTCTGTCTCGAGCTCAAGTCGCTCAAGCTCTACTTCTGGTCGTTTCGTGACGAGGGACACTTCCACGAGGCCGTCACCAATCTCATCCTCGACGATCTCGTCTCGGCCTGCCGACCCCGCCGCATGGTGGTAGAAGGGGATTTCTTCGTACGCGGAGGAATCCACACCGTGGTGCGAGCCGAGCATTCCGCGTGAGTGCCCGGCGAGGAGGACCTGTCATGATCGACCTCACGAAGCAACTCGGGAAGCGCACCGCTTCATGGTGCCTCCCTGCCAACCATCGGGCGTTTCGCGTGACCGGGCCGGGAGCCCTCGCGGTGTTCGCACTCACTGCGATCGCACTCACTGCCTGGACGACCGGCGCCTGTGCACAGACCCAGCTCTGGTCGGCCCCCGGAATCGAGAACGTCGTGTGCGTGACCGCGGCGCCCGATATCGACGGCGACGGCGGTCCCGACGTGATCTTCGAGTCCTACGATGCCGGCGCTCCGCAGCAGGACAATCTCTACGCCATTCGCGGCGCCTCTAGCGGTGCCGGCGAGGTGATCTGGTCGGCCCGCCCGCTGGGAGGTCCCAGCAACAGCGGCGGGTACGGCGACGCGTGCCTCCGGATGGGGCCCGACACGGGAGGCGACGGTTTCCCCGACGTGATGATCGGCATGGCCTGGGGGAATCGCTCCGCCTTCAGTCTCGACGGCAGGACGGGCGCGACGCAGTGGAAGTTCGACACCTACTCGGATTCTCCTCCGGCGCCGCCGGTCTCGGGCTGGGTCTATGCGATGGCGAGCCTCGAACAGGACATCGATGACGACGGCGTCTCCGAGATCATCTTCGGCGTGGGCAGCGACAATGATGCGATCTACTGCGTGAGCGGAGCGGACGGCAGCGTCCTCTGGCGCTACGAGGCCGCGGACGCGATCTTCGACGTCATGTCGATCGACGATCTCGACGGCGACGGGGTCCGCGACGTCATCGCCGGGGTCGGCGACAACGGCCAGCAGGTCATCGCGCTCAGCGGAGACGGAGGTCCCGGCGGACCGGTCGGGTTCGTCATCTGGTTGCGCGATGCCGGCTCGGTCATGTCCCTCTGCCGGATTCCCGATCTCAACGACGACGGACTGCCCGAGGTCGTGGCTGGCACCTGGGCGAGCGGCGCGCAGCTGCGCTGCTTCAGCGGGATCAACGGCGCCGATCTCTGGACCGGGATCGTGGGAGCGCCGGTGATGCGCGTGGTCACGCTCGATGACGTCACGGGCGACGGGTTCCCCGATCTCGCGGTCGGATCCTGGCTCAATCAAGTGCGAGTGCACGACGGGCGGGATGGGACCCTCGTCTGGCTGCGCGCGGTCGGAACGACCAACGGCGGTGACGTTTGGGCCATCGATC
>JAGQHR010000016.1:9026-15773 GCA_020431745.1 Candidatus Eiseniibacteriota bacterium | reverse complement strand
CGGGGAGTCGTGGACTACGTCGTCTTGTCGCTGCTCGTCCTCGCCATCCTCTGGAACGTGATTCAGCTCACGCGTCGAGTCCATGCCGTGGGCGGAGGTCGATCGGTCTGGCATGTCCAACGGACGGTGCTCTTCTGGATCGTCGGGTTGATGAACAGCGTTCTGATTCGTCCGGAGCTCGCGGGATCATGGCGCAACTACGTGGGGTGGGGCATGCTGGCTCTGGCCGTCTTCGACACGGTGCTGCTGTTCCGCTCGGAGCGCCGCGCGATCGCGATGCAAGTCGTTGCAGAGACGGGTCAGCCAGTCCCGGAGCGGGAGTAGGGTGTGGTGAATGCGCCCGTCCCGGTCCGGGAGTAGCGCGTGGTTTGATGCACCAGTCCCGGCCCGGGAGTGGTGGAGTGTCACCCCCGGTAGCATCCCCGAAATGTGATCTCGAACGTGAAGTCCGTCCACGGGAGAGTGGCGGACACCTGCGAGATTCCGAGGCTGCAAAGGTGCGGCGAGGTCCGTAGAATCGAGTCCGCTGCTCCCGTTTCCGTGCGTGGGGTATGTCGATCGATCATCCACGTGGAAAACGGAGGGATGTTTGGGGCTCGCGTTTCCGGCCATGCGGACCACCTCGGATCCCCGAGAAGTCGAACATCTGCGCAACCGAGTCCGGTTGTATCTCCAGGTCATGCTGACCATCGACGTCGTCGCCTATGTCACCGACTACGTCACCCCGCTCTTTATCGACGGCCTGACGATGCCGGAATACCCGCTCATCACGCGGGTCATCCGCTACACCTGCACGGGGATCGTGGCTGCGGCCTGGGTGGTGTTGAAGTTCCTTCGACCCGGGCGTGCGATCTCGATCGCGATCGAGTGTGCGGTGACGATCAGCCTGACCCTTGCCTACATCCATATCGCCGGCATCCACATGGGCGCGAACGACACGGGTGCGAACGACGCGCCGTTCGCCCCTGTTTTCGCGATGTTCGGGATCATGATGCTTCTGAGCGTGCGGGCGGCCCTGGTTCCGAGCCCGGTCCTGCGCACGGTCGTGATCGGATCGGTGGCGATGGCGTGCCTCTTCACGATCGGAAAGGCTTCGATCGCCGCACTCGATCCCCGGGTCTTCGACGGAATCATGTTCACGGGTGGTGCATTCATCTTGATCACGTCGGTGACCTCACGGGTGATCTACGGCCTGCGCCGGCAGGTCCGCCAGGCATTGCAGCTGGGGCAGTACACTTTGGAGCAGAAGCTCGGTGAAGGCGGCATGGGAGCCGTCTATCGCGCGCGGCACGCGATGTTGCGTCGGGAGGCCGCGATCAAGTTGATCAAGCCGGAGTTGATCGGAGATGGTGGGGGACGAGCGCGCGCGCTCCAGCGATTCGAGCGGGAAGCGCACGTCACCGCCAATCTCAGGTCTCCGCATACCATCGAGCTCTACGACTTCGGCGTGTCTGATGACGGCGCGTTCTACTACGTGATGGAGCTCCTCGAGGGAATCGACCTCGAGTCGGCGGTCGGGAAGTACGGGGCGATGCCTCCCGGTCGGGTGGTCTTTCTCCTGCGGCAGGTCTGCGACTCGCTTGCCGAGGCGCACGCCGCCGGCCTCGTGCATCGGGACATCAAACCGGCCAATATCTTCGCGTGCCGTTACGGCCTTCAGTACGACTTCATCAAAGTGCTCGACTTCGGGCTGGTCGGCCTCGGGCACGAGGAGGCAGGCGACGATCCCAAGCTCACGGCCGAGGGGATGGTTGGTGGGACACCGGCCTATCTCGCTCCGGAAGCCGCCACGCGATCGGACTCGGTCGATGGGCGGGCCGACCTCTATGCCCTGGGATGCGTGGCTTACTGGCTGCTCACCGCACACATTCTCTTCGAACGAGAGACCGCGATGGCGACCGTCCTCGCGCATGTGAACGATGATCCGGTACCGCCATCGTTGCTCTGCGAGACCCCGATTCCCTCGCGGCTCGAGCAGCTCGTGCTGGCCTGCCTGGCCAAGAAACCGGCGGATCGTCCCGCGTCCGCGGCGGAACTCTCTCGCTTGCTGGAGGCGGTCGGCATCGACGAAAGCTGGGACCAAGGCGACGCCGAGCGGTGGTGGAATGCGCACCGTCCGGAACGCGACTGGTCATTCCCGTCCACCGATCCGGGAACCAGTGTGACCGTCACCCGCGCCTGGAGCTGAGCCGCGCTGACCGCGATATCGCTGCGGGCTATCAGCGGCTCTCCTCGGTCTCGGTGACCCGCTGCTATGCTGCGCCCAGGGAGATCCCCTCCCGCGCGCGCAGCAGCTCGACCACACCGAGGCGATCCCCTGCTTCGACCAGGACCGCCCGTCCCAGGCACGTCTCCATCTGGTGCACGTTCGTTCGGGCTGCTCGCGACGCGGGCTGGGAACGGGGTATCGGCCCGAGGCGCGATCCCTGTACTGCACCGACGACAAGGGGAACTCATGGCGCACGACCGTTCGCTGAGCGATCCACCCACGCGTGGCCGGGGGGCCGTCCTGCGGGATGGGAGTCGTAGGAAGCGCGTCAGATGGCGGCGCCGCGGATGGTCACGGACGAGATCCACCGGAGTGAACCGACTCCGCTGAGATAGATCGAGCTACGCGTGATCCGCCGTCACACGAGGCCCGGCTCACCGTACCTCCTCCCAGTGGAGGCCACCGGATCCGGCCGCCGTCCCAATCGCAACAGTCGTCAGGAGGAGCCCCGTCATGTCGTATGTCTCCAGAGCGCGGTACCGCCGTGCCGATTCGAGCTCGCATCGAGAAACCGCATCGTCCACCCGAGGATCTCGCTCGCTGCGTGCCCTGCTCCCATCCCTTCCGAGAGCGCGGCGATGGGCCGCCGTCCTCGGGACCGGGGTGGTGATATCGCTGGCCGGGAGCGGAGCGTCGGTCCAGGCCGCGACACACGGCCAATCCGATTGGTCCGGGGGGCCGGCCGGCGCACTAGGGCCGGTTTCGACGTGGGGCGATCAGTTCGCCAACACGACGCAGACGAGCTGGCTTTCGATTCCCGGCCAGCTCGCGCTGAGCTCGACCCCGATGGGCGCCCAGACCGGGTTCATCACGAGCACCGCTCCCAGCTGCAGGTCTGTGGCGTCCGGCGATCTCGACGGGGACGGAGACGTCGATGTGATGACCGCGCTCCCGCTGACGAGCTTCCCCGGAACCGGCAAGGTTCGGTGGTACGAGAACGCCGGAGACGGCATCACCTGGACCGAGCATGAAATCGACGACGATTTCTACGGTGGTTGGGGCATAACTGCGGGTGACATCGACGGAGACGGTGACCTCGACGTGGTCGCTTCTGCCTTCTACGGGAATCCCGATCGGAACGGCCGGTGGGTTTGGTACGAAAACCTGGACGGAGCGGCCGGAAGCTGGGCCAAGCACGCGATCAGCACGGGAAACTTCTACGGGACCCAGATGGCCGCCGCCGCGGACCTCGACGGCGACGGGGATCTCGACGTCTATGGATGCTCGACCCTGACCTATCTCGGAAGCGAGAACGACGACGTCTATTGGTTCGAGAACACCGCCGGTGACGGTAGCGCGTGGGTGCAGCACCGTGTCGACACCGACTATCGGGATGCGATCGAGGTAGCCGCCGCCGACATCGACAAGGACGGGGATCTCGACCTGGTCGGGACGTCGTACGGTATCGAGAGCATCGTGTGGTGGGAGAACGTGGACGGCGACGGCATTCAATGGACTCGGCGGACCGTTACGCCGTTCACTCCGACCAACAACGCCGTCGCCGTTGCCGACCTCGACGACGACGGGGATCTCGATGTCGTGGCCGCCGGAGTGAATGCCGTCGCAGTGGCGTGGTATGAGAACATCGACGGGTTCGGTCTCAGCTGGGCTGCCCACGGGCTGGGACAGATCCCCGGCGCCTCGGACGTTGCCATCGCGGACTTGGACGGGGACGGAGAGCTGGATATCCTCGCCAGCAGCCCGGATCTCGACTTCTCCTTCACCGTGTGGTTCCGCAATCAGGGTGGAGCCGCCGGGTTCACGCTCTTCCTGATCGAGCAGGGGCACGACAACAGCGAGGCCGCGATCGCCGCGGACCTCGACGGCGACGGTTCGCTCGAAGTCGTGTATACGGAAGAAGGCGCGTTCCAGGGAGACATCTCGGGCCTCCACCGGGCCTCGATCACGGCTTTTCGGACGTCCGGCGAGCTCGTCTCTTCCGTGCTGGACGCGGGCGATGCCACGACTTGGACCACGATCGACTGGGACGCCGCGGTTCCGCCGTCGACGAGCCTCGTCTTCCAGGTTCGCAGCGGGAACGATGCCGGCGATCTGGGACCGTGGTCGTCGGATATCGAGAGCCCGGGCTCGCTGGCGGGGATTCTCGCTCCCGACACGCGCTACGCGCAGTATCGGGTGATTGCGGCGTCGAGCGATCCGGCGGTGTCGCCGATCCTCTACGGGATGTCGGTCGACGAGGGAAGCGCGGCGTCGACTCCGGATGGCGAAGGAAGTCCGTTCCCGACCACGGTTTCCTTCCAGAATCTCTGGCCCAATCCGACTTCGGGGAGCAGCACCGCGCTTTTCGCTCTCCCGAGTACGGCCCGGACACGACTCGAAATCATCGATCCGGCGGGACGTCGCCTCGCGACGCCTCTATCCGAGGTCTTGGAGGCGGGGAGCCACCAGGTCGCGCTGCCGGAGCTTCCCGCGGGGGTCTACCTGGTCCGGCTGCGCTCCGGATCGGAAAGCACCGTGCGAAAGCTGGTCGTCCGCTGAGCCTGGATCGCTCCGCGCGTCGGTGACGAAACGGCGCGCGGAGACGACCAAACAGACGACCGGGCAAGCGACCGAGCGACTCCTGGCCGAGATCTTTCCACGGTTTCGGAATGCGTGGAGACCTCTGCCAGGGACCGGCTCCTCAATCCGATCCGAGGAATCCCTCGATCGCGTCGATCACGCCTTCCGTATCTCCGAGGAAGGGAGCGGACCCCGCGCCGTCCAGGAGGACCGTTCGCGCGTTCGGAATCTTCTCCGCCAGGCCTTGGGACGGACTCGTGTCCCAGAAGTAGAAGCCGCGCCGGTGGAGAATCAGGGTCGGGCAGCCAATGCGCGGGAGCAGCGCGGTCACATCGTCGCGCCTTCCCGCGCGATACGATTGCAGGGCCGTCTCCGGATCGACACAGGCGCGGAGGAGTGCGGCGTATCGATGGGCCGACGCACCGTCCGACCAACCGAATCCCATGTGGGCCCGGGTCTCGGTGTAGGTCTCCCAGTCCTGAACCATCAGGGGCTGCAGCGAGCTCAGCATGTTCATCTTGGGGCCGTCGATGTCTTTGGTTCGCGCGAAAGCATGCCACAGGACCAGGCGGGAGACCCGGTCCGGATGTTTCGCCGCGTAGCGCATCGCGACCGCGCCGCTATTGAGATCCCCGAAGAGATCGAACGAGGAGAGCCCCAAGGCACCGGCGACCGCATCGAGGTCATGCTGAATCGCCGCGATGGAGTAGCTGGTGAGCCTTCGTTGCGACGCGCCGGTCCCGCGCGGATCGAAGCGGATGAGTAGCCGATGGCGAGCCAGGCGCGCGTACCAGTTGCGAATGTCCGGCAGCTCCCACTCGAGCACTCCGTGACTCCACAACAGATTCGGGACGTACACCAGGGGAGGGCCTTCCCCCAGGGTCCAGAACGCGATGTCGACGCCATCCTGCGTGCGAACGTGTCGAATCTCCGGGGCGTCGAAAGGGGGTGGATCCGACGGGGCATCGGTCGGCTCGGTCCCGGAATCTCGAATCTGCACCAGTCCGGAGAAGCGGTATCCGTAGCGATGGAGCGTGCGAATCAGCGTGTGGGACTCGTCCTGCAGCACGGTCCGTGCGAGGCTGATCGCTCGCTGGAGCGACGCGTCCGTTACGATCACGCTCGGCCAGAGGAGGGCGATCAACTCGTCTTTGGGCACGACCCGCCGGTGATTCCGCACGAGAGTGGCAAGCAGCTGGAAGACTAGCGGTTGCAGATCGATCGGCGCGCCCCCGCGCCGCAGCTCCCGGTTCTCCTCGTCCAGCTCGTAGGGACCGAATCGATAGATCATGCGCACACCTCGGAGCCCCCGGGGCCGTTCCCTCGTGGGATCTTGGGGCGAAGAGGGTGAATGATAAGGGTTCGATAAGGCCACGAAAAGGCACCAACCCGCTAGGCTATGTCTCGCGAAACGTAGCGGAGGCGAGGAGACAACAGACGAGAAGCCAACGAGGCGAGGAAACGAACGGAGCCGTCCGGCGCGGTCGTGACGAGCTTCCACCCGAGGAGGTCTGCGGATGAGCCCCCAGAACGACGCCGATCGATTGTCCCAATCCATGCGGGGACGAGTCATTCAGAGGAGTGACGCCGACTACGACGAGATCCGAAAGATCAACAACGCGATGATCGATCGCCGACCACTCGTGATCGCGCAGCCCGTCGATGTCGCGGACGTTATCGCTGCAGTTGGTTTCGCGCGCGAGGAAGGGCTCCTGCTCTCCGTCCGAGGCGGTGGGCACGGGGTTGCCGGGTTCGCGATGAACGACGACGGCCTCGTGATCGACCTGTCACGGATGAAGGGGATCCGGGTCGATCCGAGGACGCGGACGGTGACCGCGCAGGGCGGATGCACCTGGGGAGACGTCGACCATGCGACCCACGCCTTCGGCATGGCCACGCCGGGTGGCGTCGTGTCTACCACCGGGATCGCGGGACTCACCTTGGGTGGGGGGATCGGC
>JAGQHR010000016.1:0-9006 GCA_020431745.1 Candidatus Eiseniibacteriota bacterium | reverse complement strand
TTCCTGCGACAACCTCGTGTCCGCCGATGTCGTGCTCGCCGACGGCTCGTTCGTGGTCGCGAGCGAATCGCAGAACCCCGATCTCTTCTGGGCTCTGCGGGGCGGCGGCGGCAATTTTGGGGTCGTCACCTCTTTCGAGTATCGGATGCACGAGGTACGCACCGTCTTTGCTGGCCCGCTCCTTTGGACCGTGGATCGCGCGACGGATGCGATGAGGTTCGCCCGTGAGTTCATTCCCCGGGCTCCCGAGGATCTGAACGTGATCCTCGCGTGGATGCAGGTTCCCCCGGGGGCGCCGTTTCCGACGGATCTGCACGGCAAGGGCGTCCTCGGAGCCGTCGTGTGCTATGCGGGACCGCTGGAAGAGGCGGAAGCCGTGGTCAAGCCGCTGCGCACGTTCGGCCCTCCGGCGTTCGACGGCTTGGGTGAGCTTCCGTTTCCCGCGCTCCAGAGCGCGTTCGATCCCCTGGCTCCGATGGGTCTGCACAACTACTGGAAAGCGGACTTCATCACCGACCTGAACGACGACGCGATCGCGGTGCACGCGGAGTTCGGTCCGCGGGTCCCGAACATGTTCTCCGGAGCGCACATCTTCTCCACGACCGGCGCCGCCCAACGGGTGGGGAAGGACGACACCGCCTGGGCCTACCGCGACGCGCGCTATTCGCACGTGGTGTTCGTCCTCGAGCCGGACGCGTCGAAGATGCCGCAGCACATCGAGTGGGTGCGGAGCTACTGGTCCGCGCTCCACCCCCACTCGGCCGGTGGTGCCTACGTGAACTTCTTGATGGACGAGGGGGAGGATCGCGTCGCCGCAAGCTACCGCGGACACTACCCGCGTCTGGCGAAGATTAAAGCGAAGTACGATCCGCAGAACCTGTTCCGGATGAACCAGAACATCAAACCGAGCTTTTGAGCCCGCGATGCAATGACGGATGGGTGTGGATTCGGAGGAGTGAGAGTGATGCGATCGGCCTACGATCCCGGGGACGAGGATCTCGGGTATCGCTCCTGGATCAGTTGGGAGATCGCCTCGACCTCGGTCGGATGGAAGGTCTGCGCGTTTGTCACTACGGGTTGCCTTGTCACCACGGCAATCACGTTTTCGGGGGACACCACGACTTCGCCGAGGTGATCCCGGACCAGGACGATCTTCGGATAGTCCGCGCTCTTGAATCCCTCGACCAGAATGAGATCGTACGACGAATCGAGGAAGCGGTCTCGGAGAGCTTCCATGCGAATCCCAGCGTCGATATCGGCAAACAACGCGAGGCGGGCCCCGGAGACCGCGATCACGGTGTGGGCGCCAGCCTCCTTGTGGCGCCAGGTGTCCTTCCCTTCCACGTCAAAGTCGCAGCCGTGATGCGCGTGTTTCACCGTAGCAACCCGGTAACCATTGCGCACGAGCTGGCCGATGAGGCCTTCGATCAAGGTCGTCTTGCCGACCCCAGAGGGACCAACTATGGAAATGATCGATGCCGTCACAAGGTTCGCTCCGAAAGGCAGTGTCCGGCGCCGCCAAGCTTCTCGGTGGGAGGTGGGCCACGAAACCAGAATAGGCAGTGCCTAGGACTTGCTCGTGTGGATGGATCCCGCGCCGTTGACGTAGAATGCCGCGAAGGTAGTCTCGCGAAGGAGCCGATCCGTTGCCTCCCGGATTCCCGCCAGCTTGTCATGGATCGGACAGGTCTGACCGCCCCCGCAGATGCCACCACCCACGGGACACTTCGGCGTCCGGTTCCTCTCGAAGATCGAGACGACCTCCCACAGAGTGATCTGGTCCGGTGGCCTTGCCAGTGAGAAACCACCACCCGGCCCGCGCATGCTGCTGACCAATCCCGCTGCGGAGAGGCTCGAGAGCACTTTGGCCACGAACGGCTTGGGTAGCTGTCGACTCGAGGAAAGCTCCCCGGCCGAGAGCTTCTGCTCGCTCCCGTCGTAGGCCTCCGCCAAGCGGGACATTACCGCGATGGCGGCTTCGGTCGGCCGGCTATACATCAACGAACCGCAACGGGGGACGCCGTTGCTCTCGGGTTCTTGGCCAGCACGTCATCGCCGCGACCCGCCAGAATGGGGAGTGCGATCTTGAGTGCGACCGTCAGGACCATGAGACCGAATGCCCAGATGCCGGCCGTGATCTTCCACTCCACCAAGCTCGGCGCGTACTCGACGATTTCATGCAAGGTGCTCGGGATAAAACCCGGAATGATCAACCCCATACCCTTCTCGATCCAGATCCCTACGAACGAAAGCACGCATGCCGATATCAAGACCGGCGCCCTGCGGAGGGCGGCCGGGTGCAGGAAGAGACCTGCTGCCACGACATTGAAGGCGATCGCCGTCCAGATCCATGGCACGAGCCCGCGCGAACCATCCAGTCCCAGGAAGAGGTACTGTGCGGAGGCGGTGTGGGCCCCTCCCGCATAGAACTCCGTGAACACCTCGGATACTACCATGAGCAGATTGATCAAGATGGTGATGCGAACGATGCGGACCAGAGTGTGCACGGGTCCCGAAGGCAGGTCGAGCCCCGCGAACCGTCGCAGCGCGAACATCACGGCGATCAAGAACGCCGGACCCGAAACGAACGCTGACGCGAGAAAACGAGGCGCCAGCAACGCCGAGTTCCAAAACGGCCGCCCGCCGAGTCCCTCGTACAGGAACGCGGTCACGGTATGGATCGAAATCGCCCAGACGATGGAAACGAGGACGAACGGGACGTACCAGCGTGCCGCCGGCGGGCGTCGCAAGAAGCGCATGTAGAGGAGGTAACCGCAGACGTGCAGATTCAGGAGCAGGTACACGTTGAGCACGATTACGTCCCAGGTGAGCATCGAGATCGGGAAATTGAATCGGCCGAGCCCTGGGATCAAGTGCCAGAACCGATCCGGTCGGCCCAGGTCCACGGTCACGAACAGGAGGCACATGACGATGGCGGAGACCGCGACCAGCTCCCCCAGGATCACCACGTTGTGCATCTCCTCGTCGTGGTAGAGATAGGCTGGAATCACCATCATGACCCCGCCCGCGGCGACGCCGACCATGAACGTGAAGTTGGCGATGTAGAGGCCCCAGCTCACATGATCGGTCATGCCGGTCGTGATCATCCCTTGGACGACCTGGTTGGCCCACGCATTCGCGCCGACGAGGGCGACAGCCGTGAGCACCGTCATCCACGCGTAGAAGCCGAACGGGCCATCGGTGGCCACCGCGACCGCGCGCACGAGGAAGCGCGGGTAGCTGATCCAATGCTGCTCCCGGTCGTGACCTAGGCTCATCTCCTTCTCCTCCTCCGAGGTCCCTCAGGCATCGGTTGCTCCTGGCCAGCTACTTGTCGAAGAAGTAGAAGAAGCTGGGCTTGGTCCCCAACTCCTCCTTGAGCACGAAGACCCGCTTGTTCTCGAGGATCCAACGGATATCGGAAGCGGGGTCGAGGAGGTTCCCGAAAACGCGGGCCCCGGTGGGGCAGGCCTCCAGACACGCGGGGAGTCGTCCCTCACGGGTGCGATGGAGGCAGAAGTGACACTTCTCGACCACGCCTTGGGGGCGGATGCGGTTCGAAAGGTATCCTTGCACCGGATTCACTTCGTCCGCGGGAATCTCCGGCTTCTTCCAGTTGAAGCGGCGGGCGTGGTAGGGGCACGCCGCTTCGCAGTAGCGACATCCGATGCACCAGTTGTAGTCGACGACGACGATCCCGTCCGGCTCCTTCCAGGTGGCTTGGACCGGGCAGACATCGGTGCAGGGCGGCTCGTCGCATTGCTGACACTGTACCGGCATGTAGAACTTGTCCTCGGCGGGAACGCCGTGCCGGTAGGTGGTGTTGCCACGGCCCATGTCCATGCTCCCTTTGGGCATCTCCAGGACACGGATGTAGGACTGGTTCGTCGCGCGATCGTGGTTGTTCTCCCGATGACAGGCTTCTACGCACTTCCCGTTCCCGCTGCACACGCTGAGGTTGACCGCGTACGCGAACTTCGTTCCGGATCTGGGCGGCTGATCCCGGATCTCCGGCCGAACCCCGTAGTCCCGCGCCGCCTCGTCCTCCAGTCGGTTCAGGATCGTCCGTTTGTCGTCTTCATCCAGCTCCTTGTAGTGCTTCTGCATCAGCTCTGCGGCCGACAGCCGGTTGGGCAGATCGCGCAAGGGCGCGACTGCGGTTGCAAAGGCCGCGGCACCCAGAGTGGCTCCCAACCCCTTGAGCACGGTTCGACGCTGAACGTCAGAGGAGCCAGTCGGCATCTCACTCACGGGTCATGTCCTCCGGTGATCCTTCGTGGTGATCTCGATCCAGCAAGAAGCGATCGATCGGCTTGAACGTGGGACGCATCGGCCCGAAGGCAGGTTCGTGTGGAGAATGACAGGAGGTGCAGGAGTTGCGTGTCCGGGGCCCTGCAGCGAGATCCCAGTACCCGGTCATCCCGCCATGGGCGCCGTGATCGTAGTCAGTGCGCTGCGGGCCGTGGCATTGCGAGCAAAGCTCCATGACGTCCCAACCCTCGACCACCGTTCCATCGGCGAGGCGATACGTTCGGGAGTCTTCTGGATTGTGGCACGACGCGCAGGTCAGCTTTCCGTGTTCGAGCACGAGACCCTTGTGGAAGTTCTTCAGGCTCTGAAGTCCTAGAGCCGAGGCCGGTGGAGGTGGCTCGACCATCGAATGGCACGTCGCGCACGGGACGGTAACCAGTCGGCCCTGTCCGTCGATCAGCCCCGTGGTCACTCCGGGAGAAGGAGCCGGAGTTCGAATGGTCACCGAGTATCGTGGAGCGGAGGCGCCGGCCGTGTTCTCGTTGGACATCGTTGCAGCGTTCGAGGCCGCGTCGGGGGGGGGAGGCATCGGGATCTGCTCCACCGCCCGGCTTTGCCGTGGAGAATCGGCGCGAGACTTGGTGGTCCAGGTCCAGCTCACGGTGAGAGCTGTCCCGATTCCCGCGGCCGCGATCAGGACGATCGTGCGGTTCCGCATGAGTCCTCCCATCGACTGAAACCTCTCTCGGACTCCGTGGGTCGATCCGCAATCGGAACGTCCCGGCACCGTCCAATCCACGCGACGCCAACTCTAATGAGCGCCCCGGATAATTCAAGAATTTTCTCTCTTAAATTCTTGAATTATCCGGGGTGGCCTCCTACCATGCCTCGGTCGGAGGAGATCGCATGCCAATCAGTGGTCTCGTGCTGAGCCTGGATTCCACCGCGTCCGTCGATTACGTCGTCGCCCAGATCCAAGGGGACTCTCGACTCGTGGTTGGAAAACCGTCGGGAAAACGGCTCCCCCTCGTCATCGATACCCGGGACGCGCGGGAAGACCGCGCTCTCTGGATCTGGCTGGAAAGCCTGCCCGGAATCGCCGCCGTCAACGTGGTCTACATCGGGTTCGACGAGAGCGGATTCGACGACCGATGCGAGCGAACTGCGCCAACCCACCGCCCCGTTTCACCCCCATCACGGAGAATCGAACGATGAGTCCCCACGATCTCGACCGCCGTGACTTCCTGAAAGCCTCCGCAATGGTGGCGGCCACTGCGGTAGCCAGCGGAGTACTCGCAGACCCACACGCTGCTTTCGCCCAAGGCGGCGGCGGCCCCCGGTGGCAGAAGGCACCGTGTCGATTCTGCGGGACGGGATGCCACGTGCAGGTCGGAGTCGAGAACGGCCGCGTCGTCGGCATTGCGGGTGACCAGGAAGCCGAGGTCAACAAGGGACTACTCTGCGTCAAGGGATACCACGTCGGCGGCATCCTCTACGGAGAGGATCGCCTTCGCCAGCCACTGCTGCGCCGCGGTGACGCGATGGTTCCGATCTCCTGGGACGAAGCGATCGATACGATCGCCAGACGCGTCCTCTCGGCACCGGATCGGTTCGCGTTCTACGGTTCCGGACAGTGGACGATTCCGGAAGGATATGCGGCGCAGAAGTTCATGAAGGGTGGGCTCGGGAACAACAACATCGACCCAAACGCCCGCCTCTGCATGGCATCCGCGGTCACGGGATTCCTCGCCACCTACGGCGTGGACGAGCCGGCTGGATGCTACGACGATCTCGACGCCTGCGATGTCCTCATCACCTGGGGGAACAACCCGGCTGAGATGCACCCGGTGTTGTTCTCCAGGGTCATCGACCGACGGTCGCGGGGAGACCAGATCACCCTGATCGACATCTCGACCCGGCGGACGCGCACGACTGATCACGCCCAGGATTTCTTGGAGATGAAGCCGCACGGGGATCTCGCCATCGCCCTGGGTATCGCGCACCTTCTGATCGAGAACGAAACCTATGACCACGACTTCGTAGAGAAGTACTGCGCCTTCCGGGCCCAGGGAGAAAAACCGGATCTGCTGGGAGAAGCGATCTCATTCGACCAGTACGTCCAGTTCCTCAGTCCCTACACACCGGAGAGGGTGGCCGAGCTGTCCGGAGTGCCGGCTGCAAAGATCCGGATGCTCGCGGACCTCTTCGCCCGGCGCGACGCCCGCATCACGAGCCTCTGGTGCATGGGGATGAACCAACACACCATGGGGACCGCCATCAACTGCCTCGTGCACGGCGTGCACCTGTTGAGCGGCCACTTCGGTCGCCCGGGCGATGCTCCGACGAGTCTCACGGGACAGCCGTCCGCCTGCGGCACGGTTCGCGAAGTGGGCACCCTGGCCCACGCGCTTCCGGGCGGGCGCGTGGTCGCCAACGACGAGCATCGGAAACAGGCGGAAGGGTTCTGGAACCTGCCGGAAGGGCGCATCAACGCGAAGCCGGGCCATCACACCGTCAGCATGTGGGATCAGTTCTGCACGGAAGGCGGAGCGATCGACACGATCTGGGTGCAGGTCACGAACCCGGGCCAGACTCTGCCGAACCTCAACGCTCTCTTCGAGAGAAAGGCGACTCTCCGGGACAAGTTCCTCATCGTTTCCGAGGTCTATCCCACGGCGACGACCGAGCTGGCTGACTTGATCCTGCCAGCGGCCCTCTGGGTCGAGAAGAACGGGATCTACGGCAACTCGGAACGGCGTACCCAGCAGTGGTTCAAGATGGTGTCGCCGCCGGGCCAGGCGCGCGACGACTGCTGGATGACGATCGCCGTCGCGCATCGACTGATGGAGCTGGGCCATCCGGGTATGAAGGACAAGGACGGCCGGTTCCTCTTCGACATCAAGGACGAGCAGGGTCGCAGTGTGCCGGTCTGGGAATGGTCCCACTACTACGACGTGAACGTCGATCGCGCGCTCTTCGAGGAGTATCGGCAGTTCACCCGCATGAAGCACAAGGATCTGGCTCCTTACGAAGAGTACGTCGAGGCGCGCGGGCTGCGTTGGCCGGTTATTCAGCAGGCTGACGGTTCGTGGCGGGAAACCAGGTTCCGCTTCGCCGGTTTCGACGATCCCTACGTAGCGGCTGGGAAAGACATCCAGTTCTACCACTCGACCTCGAAAGACGACCGTGCCCAGATCTGGTTCTGGGAGTACGAGCCTCCCAAGGAAGTCGTGGACGGGGAGTTTCCGTTCTGGTTGTCGACCGGTCGCGTGCTGGAGCACTGGCACACCGGCACCATGACGCGACGCGTGCCGCAACTGGCCCGGGCCATGCCGGAGGCCTACGTCGAGCTGAACCCGGAAGACGCCAAGCAGCTCGGCATTCGCAACGGAGACGCCGTCATCGTCGAGTCTCGGCGCGGTCAAGTAGAGCTCCCCGCTTGGATCAACGGACGAGGCCGGCCGCCTCGGGGGTCGGTCTTCGTCCCGTTCTTCGATGAGTCGAAGCTCATCAACAAGGTCACCCTGGAAGCACACGATCCGTTCTCGAAGCAGCCCGACTACAAGAAGTGTGCGGTCCGACTGCGGAAAGCGACGGGGACACTGCCATGAGTCACGACTCAGGTGGCGTGGCTCGCCGATCGACCCATGTCTTCCTCGGGGGCTTGATGGCCTGCGCGGTGATCGGGTTCGTAGTCGGAATCGGGGCCGGAGTCCCGCGGCCGAGCTCCGAGGAGCCGGACTACCTGTTGCAGGTCGAGGGACTGCGGGACGTCACACCCATGAAGAGCTCCCGCGTACCCACCGACGCTCCTCCCGCCGTCTCGTACGATGACCTGGGTGCACGAGGACCATCGGCCTACAAGCCCAGCCGTTACACGGTGGCCGATCTGGGAGTGCCGGTCGTGGACTTGTCGAAGGAAGTCGTCATCGACCCGAAGGCGAAGCCCGGAAGTCTCGCGGAACGAGCGTTGCGACGCGCTTACAACGGTGCTCCTCCGGTGGTCCCGCACGCGACCGAGCAAATCAGCGACCGCGAATGCGTGGCCTGCCACTCTACCGGTCTCGAGATCGGTGGGAAACGAGCCTCGCTCATCCCTCATGCCTACTACGCCAACTGTCAGCAGTGTCACGTCGCCGCGTCACCGATCTTGCCGGAGCACCCGTTGGCCCAGAACTCCTTTGCCGGGATGCCGGCACCGACCGAAGGCGGCCGTGCGTGGAAGGGCGCACCGCCGGTAATCCCACACTCCACCTGGATGAGAGAGCAGTGTCTGTCTTGCCATGGCCCGCTGGGCAAGGCTGGAATGCAGACGCCCCATCCAGGACGAGTGAACTGCATGCAGTGCCACGCGCGATCTTCGGCGCTCGATCCCCGGGAGCCGACCGTGGCCACCCTCGTCTATCGCCCGCCCGTCGAGCTGCGTCACGGTGTGAATCCGATGCAAGAAACCGCGCCGGAGGCCGAGGCACCGTGATCAATCGGCGTGAATTCCTACGGGGAGGATTCTTCCGCCGCTCCGATGGGGCTCCGGACGACGGACCAAGCCCGCCTGTCGTGCGTCATCCCCGGGCGGCTCGCGACGGCGACGGAGCGAGAGCGTTCGGTCCCATCCCGTTGCTCCGCCCTCCGGGTGCCATCCGGGAGGATCTGTTCCTGGAGCGATGCACCAAGTGTCTCGATTGTGCGGTCGTCTGCCCCTACGGCGCGATCCGCCCCGCTCCGGCGCGCTACCGCTCCGCCGCCGGCACGCCG
>JAGQHR010000169.1 GCA_020431745.1 Candidatus Eiseniibacteriota bacterium | reverse complement strand
TCCCCACCGAAATTGGCGGTCTTCGAGGTGGCCTGCGCCACGAGTTGGAGAGCGACCTTGCCAGCGTTCTCCCACGGTGCGCCCCGCAGCCCCATCCGCGCGATGGGAACGGCGGATTGGTCGAGCTCCGCGATCCGCAGATCGGCGGCTTCGAGCATCCTGCGCAACGTTCGCGGTGTGTACTCGAAAAGGTGGTACGGAGGGATCCGGAGCGTCTTCCACTTCCCGGTCGCGCCGTAGAGGGCCATGCCGAGTCGCGCGGAAATCAGATTGAGCGTCGACGGAACCGCGATCGCCGCGGCTCCACCCGGTTTGAGCCACGAACGAACGATACGCAACGACTCGAGGGGCGCCGGCAAATGCTCCAACACGTCTCCCAGAAAAATCGCATCGAAGCTTTCCGGAGGGAAGACCTTCGCCTGCACGCCGCCCTGGACTACGTCGAGCCCCAGGATGTCGCGCGCATGATTGGCGGCGAACTCCGAGAGCTCCAGACCGCGGACCTTCCAACCGAGCGTTCCCAGCTCGGCCAGAAAGAATCCGGGGCCACAACCGATCTCCAGCAGGTCTCCCTGCCGTCCTGTGGCCCGGCGGATCCTCGCAGCCAGCCGCCGGGCAGATCGGTGTCGTTCCGACCCGGATTCTTCGGCCATCTCCATGTAGGCCCGCGGGCCGTGGGCCCCGACCTCATCCGTGTTCTCGGTGAAGTACTCTTCCTGGTACATCTCCTCGATCTCTTCCAGCGAGGGCTGTGGGTACACGAAGGTCAGCGAGCAGCGGGAGCATGAGACACCGTAGAGAAAGCGCCCCTTGAACGCGTACCGGAACGACCGGACCCGCACCGGAACCCGCCCGCAGAGGGCGCAGTCCGCTTCCAACCTCGCGTTCGGTGCGGGCTCAGCAGCAGACGGCTCTGTCGCGTTTCCGGTAGGCCTCATCGATCCTCCGTTCCTGGATGGGGCGCGCGGACGGCAGTCTAGCAGTTTGTACGCGGACCCGGCCGGCGTGTCGACCCGGTAGGTGAAGTCGAAGACTCCGTCGAAGCCGGCCCGTCCACCCGGCGGTCCGGTCTGAGCTCCGCACACGTGATCCCGCTCACGACTCCGTGCTCCGGGAAGGTCGTCGCCCCCCGCGCGGTAGCCCGTCGCCAGGGAACGGGTCGCCATTTCCCTGGGCTCTTGACCCGTGAGGGTCCGGCCGATACATTCGGCAGATTATTGTCGCAAAAGACGTTCCTGGATTCAGAGGTTATGGCGAAGCGCGATTACTACGAGGTCCTGGAGATCGAGCGCAGCGCGAGCGTGGACGAGATCAAGTCCGCCTATCGCAAGCTCGCCTTGCAGTATCACCCGGATCGAAATGCGGGGGATAAGACCGCCGAGGAGCGCTTCAAGGAGCTGGGCGAAGCCTACGAAGTCCTGAAAGATCCGCAGAAGCGTCAGGCCTATGACCAGTTCGGACACGCCGGCGTCGATCCCAGTGCAGGAGCGGGTGCCTACGGTGGCATGGGTTTCGATCTATCGGACGCGCTGCGGGCATTCATGCGCGACTTCGGCGGCTTCGGAGACATGTTCGGTGCCGAAGGCGGCATGGGTGGGCGCCGTCCCGATCGCCGTGGAGGCGACCGGCAGATCCGCCTGGAGCTGACCCTGCGCGAAGTCGCCTCGGGCGCGAAGAAGAAGGTGCGGGTCCGCAAGTTCGTCCGTTGCGGAACCTGCGCCGGCGCCGGCACGACCAGCCAGAGCGGCTCCGACACCTGCACCACCTGCGGAGGATCGGGCCAGATCCGCCGGGTCCAACGCTCGTTTTTCGGACAGATGGTCAACGTCACCGTCTGCGGAACCTGTCGCGGCGAGGGGAGCATCGTGCGGGATCCCTGCACGACATGCGGCGGGGACGGACGCGTCGAAGGGAACGAAACGGTCGAGGTCTCGATCCCCGCCGGAGTCATGGAAGGCAACTACATGACTCTCCGCGGCCTCGGCGATGCCGGCGTCCGCAACGGTGCCGCGGGCGATCTCATCGTCATCTTCGTCGAGAAGCCGGACTCGGTCTTCGAGCGCCACGGCGAGGACGTCCTCTGCGACCTGCCGATTCATCCGCATCAAGCGGTCCTCGGGGACAAGGTGGAAGTGCCCACGCTCGACGGCAAGGCGCGCGTGGAGATCCCCCCGGGAATCCAGTCGGGCAAGATCCTCCGCCTCCGGGGCAAGGGAATCCCCAGCTTGCGTGACAAGACGCCCGGCGATCAGCTCATCCGCGTCGTGGTGGTGATCCCGACCAAGCTCAGCGCGGAGCAGAAGACGCTCTACGAGTCGCTGGCTCAGGCGACGGGCGACAAACCACCCAAGTTCGCCAAGGGCTTCTTCGAAAAGGTCCGCGACGCATTCACCGGAAGCTGAACGAGGCTCGATTCGAACGATGGCGCGATCCCTCCCTCCCGATCAGGCCCAGGTCCTGCAGGCGCTGCGCTCCGATGAGGAGAAGCGCGTCTCCGACCTCGCGGACCATCTCCACCTCGATCAGGCCCAGGTTTCGGCCGCAGTGGTCACGTTCGAGCAGGAAGGCTGGGTCGAGATCCGCACCGAGGAGATCGAGGAGTGGTCCGTCGATCCGGATCTGCCGCGACTCGCGGACTTCGTCGCACCGCGGACGGCCATCGCACGCGCGCTCGTAACCAACGGCGGACGGGGAGCGATTCCCCAGGTTTCCCAATGGACGGGACTCGATCCCAAAGAAGTCGGACAGGCGATTCGTCCGTTCACCGCGTCGGGCCTCGGAAAGAAGGAGGGCGGAGACCTCGTCGTCGACGAGGGCGCGCTTGCCGCACTCGTGGCGGATGACGCGAGTGGTCCGCCCCCCTCCGATCCGGCAACACGACAGACCTGGCTCGCGACGAACCTGGCGACTTGGGTCGGTCCGGAGGAAGCGGTCATCCGCAACCTCGCGAGCACGGGTCCGCGGAGTCGCACGGCCCTGCGCGAGGACGGATTCGACGTGGGGACCGCGAGCACACTGGCTCCGCTCGCCCTTCCCAAGAACGGCTTCCAGGTCAAGGTCCGGCGGGCCCGCTACGCGCGGCTCACCGCCGAGGGTGCGCGCCTCCAGTCCGAAGGCGTCGAGGCTCGTCGCGAGGTCAACCAGCTCACGCCCGAGCTGCTCGCCAACGGCGAGTGGCGCTCGGTCACGTTCCGTCCGTACGACATCGATCTCGCCACGGAGCGACGCTGGCTGGGGAAGCGTCATCCCCTGCAGCAGGTCATCGCCCGCACGCGCCAGGCTTTCCTGGAGATGGGCTTCGAAGAGGTCGTTTCTCCCCACGTCGAGTCGGGGTTCTGGAACTTCGATGCGCTCTTCCAACCGCAGGACCACCCCGCGCGGGAGATGCAGGATACGTTCTACATGAAAAACCCGGGGAGCTCGCCGCTGCCCGATCCCGCGATGGTCGGGCGCGTTCGCTCGACCCATGAGGACGGGGGAGAGACCGGTTCCGTGGGCTGGCGCTATCGTTGGGACGCGTCCAAGGCCGAGCAGAACGTGCTCCGCACCCACACCACCGCCACCACGATCCGGGAGCTCGCGAAGAACCCCCGCGGTCCCCGCAAGGTCTTCTCGATCGGACGTGTCTATCGGCGCGAGACCATCGACTACAAGCACCTGCCGATCTTCTTCCAGGTGGACGGGATCATCATCGACGAGCACGCGAGCTTCTCGTCGCTGCTGGGCACGCTGGCCGCGTTCTACGAGCGGATGGGATTCGAGAAATTCTACTTCCGTCCCGGCTTCTTCCCCTACACCGAGCCATCGGTGGAAGTGTTCATCTGGCACGAAGAGAAGCAGGATTGGTTCGAGATGGGCGGTTCCGGGATCTTCCGGCCGGAGGTCACGCAGCCCCTGGGTTGCGAGCATCCGGTGCTGGCCTGGGGTTTGGGGCTCGATCGTCTCGCGATGCTGCTCTTCGACCGCGCCGACATCCGCGACCTCTACCTGGCCGACCTGGAGTGGTTGCGCACGGAGCCACGATGCCGGTAATCGGAATCCCCGTCCAAGAGCTGCAACGCCGCGTCGGCGAAGAGCTGGGTCGAGACCGGCTCCTGGAAGTTTTGGGCGACCTCGGCTGCGATGTCGAGGGGTTTGCGCACCTGCGCCGCTTCCGCTGCACCCGGTGCGGCTTCGTCATCGAGCTGGTCGGCAAGGAGGAGATCCCGCCGACCTGCGATCGGTGCAACGCCCCGCTGCGCGACGATCCGAAGGCGACGAGCGAGCTCGCCCCGCTGGAAGTGGTGCGGATGGAGCTGCTCGCCGTGCGGCCCGACATGTTCGATCCGGCGGGATTGGCGCGAGCCATCCGCGGGGTCCTGGGCGAGGAGACCGGGCTCGTCGAATACCCGGTCGGCTCTCCCGTGATGACGCTCCAGGTGGACAATGCCGTCCGGCGCCCGGACAGCCGGCGTCCGCACATCGTCTGTGCCGTGATCGAAAACGTCCACTTCGACGACGATTCGATCAAGCTCCTGATGAAGCTGCAGGAGAACCTGCACTGGGCGTTGGGCCGCAATCGCAAGCATGCCTCCATCGGCGTCTATGACCTGGACAGCCTCCAGGGTGAAACCGACCTCGTCTACACCGCCGAGGATCCCGACGACTACGCGTTCACGCCGCTCGGTGCCGAACCGGGATCACCGCCGGTGGGACTGCGGCAGATCCTGGCCGAGCATCCCAAAGGAAGGGCGTATGCCCATCTGCTCGAGTCGTTCGATCGCTACCCGATCCTCCGGACCCGGTCGGGCCTGGTGCTCTCGATGCCGCCCATCATCAACAGCGAAGAGACGCGCGTGCACCTGGACAGCCATCGGCTGGTCATCGACGTCACCGGCACCGGATCGCGGATCGTCCAGCGGACGCTCGCGATTCTCGTGACGTCGCTGCTCGAGCACCATCCGGAAGCCCAATTGCGCACGGTGACGATCCAGAACGCCACTCCCAGCGACGATGCGGCGCGCATCGGCGACGGGAACGGGTCGGCGGCATCGGTTCTCACGACCCCGGATCTCTCGCTGCAGACGATGACGGTCGACCCGGCCGCGACGGCGCGGATCCTCGGGCTGCCGCTGGACGGGCCGCGCGTGGCCGCGCTCCTGGAGAAGATGCGCCATCGGGTAACGACGGACGGAGCCCGGCTCAAGGTGGAGATCGCGCCCTATCGGAACGACATCCTGCACGAGCGCGACTTGATGGAAGACGCCGCCATCGCGTTCGGGTATCGGAACATTCCGCGCACCTTGGTGCCGACCTTGACCGTCGGCAAAGAGATCGAGTCGACCGTCATCGGCGAGAAGCTCCGTGAGGTCATGATCGGCTTGGGGTTCCTCGAGGTCATGACGCTCTCGCTGACCTCGCCCGAACAGTCGGATCGATTGTTGGGGCTGCCGGATCATCCGGCCACTCCGATCCTGGACAACCCGATCAGCGGGGAGCAGACGCAGCTCCGCACCAGCCTGCTTCCGGGCCTGCTCACGACCTTGGCGCGGAATCGGCACAACGCGCTTCCGCAGGAGATCTTCGAGCTCAGCGAAGTAACCTTGCGGGATCCGGGTGCGGAAACCGGCGCGGCGGAGCACTTGCAGCTCGCGCTCGCCGCGATCGCCCCCAAGATCGGGTTTGCCGAGTGTCGTGCGCTCCTGGAATCGATCGCGGCAGAGCTCGGGTGGCCCCTGCGCCTGGAGCACGCGGATCTCCCGTTTCTCATCGCGGGACGAGCGGCCTGGATGCTTGCGGAGGATGAGCGGGTGGGGATCTTCGGGGTGCTCCACCCGGAAGTGCTGGAACGGTTGGGCTTGCAGAATCCGGTGATTGCTGCGGAGCTGACGGTTCCGATCGCGGGACACGTCCAGTCCCTGCGGTCGTATCCCTCCTGACCCGGGTGTGCTCGCGAGAGCCACCGGAACCCAGAGGCAGGCGGACGGCGATGCCCCATCGGGACGAGGAAGGCAACCCGCGATGACTCATCAGTGGACGCCGGAAGACCAGGCGCAGATCGCGGCCCGGGGGATGACCGTCCGGGACGTGGAAGAGCACCTCGATCGGTTCGCCCGGGGATTTCCCGCGATCGTTCTGGATCGTCCGTGCACCGTCGAAGACGGAATCCGGACCATCACCCACGCCGAGACGCTCGGCTTGGAGGCGCGCTTTCGCGAGGCCAGGCTTTCCGGGCGGGTGAGCAAGTTCGTTCCCGCCTCCGGGGCCGCCAGTCGGATGTTCCACTCGCTCCTGGTCGCGCTGCACGAGAGCTGGTCCCTCGAGGACACGACGCTCGCGGCGCACCGGGACGACGGCAGGGACGAGGACCGAGAGTTCGTTCGCCGCTTCTTCGCGGAGGCCCACGCGCTTCCCTTCGCCCCCGATCTCGGTCTCAACGCCGGCGACACGCCCGCGGCGGACGAGCGGCTTCGTCTCCTGCGGGCGCTGCTCCTCGAAGAGGGGTTGGGATTCGCGGATCTCCCCAAAGGGCTCATTCCGTTCCATCGGTACGGGGACGAGGTGCGCACCGCCTTCGAGGAGCATCTCGTCGAATCCCTGGCCTATGTGCGCGCGGGGGACGGTTCCATCCGCCTCCACTTCACGGTTCCGGACCCGCAGCGGGAGCGCATCGCGTCCCACCTGCAGGCGTGCGCCGATCGTCTCGGCGCCCGTTTCGAGATCTCGCTCTCGGTCCAGGATCCGGCCACCGATACCATCGCCGTCGACGCCACGAACGAACCCGCGCGCGATGCGAACGGACGCCTCCTCTTTCGCCCGGGCGGGCACGGGGCG